>JBMYWL010000001.1:0-4177 GCA_049607365.1 Alphaproteobacteria bacterium
GGTGATGCCGCGGTCGTGCGCATTCACGGCAGCAACAAAGGCTTGGCCTCGACTGTTGATTGTACGCCACGCTATTGCCTGTCTGATCCTGAATTTGGTGGTGCACAAGCGGTTGCAGAAAACTTCCGCAACTTGTGTGCGGTTGGTGCGAAGCCCCTTGCCATTACCAACAACCTGAACTTCGGTAACCCTGAAAAGCCAGAGATTATGGGCCAAATTGTCGGTGCTGTTAAAGGCATGGGCAAAGCCGCAATCGCTTTGGACACGCCTGTGGTATCCGGCAACGTTTCACTTTATAACGAAACCGATGGTCAGCCCATATTGCCAACACCTGTAATCGGCTCTGTTGGTTTGATGGCAAATGTCGACCACATGGCGACCGTTGCCTTGAAACGTGATGGCGATGATCTGGTTCTAATTGGCGCGCAATCGGGTGACTTAAGTGGTTCTGTCTACGCACGTGACATCTTGGGTCAAACCGGTGGAACGCCCGCGCTTGACCTAAGCACAGAGCGTAAAAACGGTGACTTTGTCAGCGGTTTGGTTGCTGCCGGAACGCTCGACACGGTTCACGATGTTTCAGATGGTGGATTGTTGGTAGCTGTGGCTGAAATGGCGATGGCCGGCAACAAAGGCGCCAGTTTGTCAGAAAACCTTGTCGATGTGCACTTGTTTGCCGAAGATCAAGCATCATATGTTGTTGCAACACCAATGGGTAGTGAACTGGTCGCAAAAGCCAAAGCAGCTGGTGTCACCGCACGCATAATCGGGCAAACTGGCGGGGACAAACTGACCCTGAACGGCAATAGCATAAACCTGACCGAACTTGTCACCGCACACGAAGACTGGTTTCCATCTACCTTTGGCTAAAGCACAAACGTACACACAAAAGGAATAAACCTATGCCAATGGCTGCACAGGACATTGAAACACTCATCAAACAGGCGTTGCCTGACGCACAGGTGAAAATTGAAGACCTTCGTGGCGACGGTGACCACTACGCCGCGCATGTTGTATCAGAGAAGTTCCGTGGACTATCGCGCGTTAAACAACACCAGTTGGTTTACGCTTCTCTACAAGGCCGCATGGGTAACGAGCTTCATGCATTGGCCCTGAACACCGAAGCGCCCACGTTATAAAATAGCAAGCGCCTAATTTACAAAACACAAAACAAGAGACACACTTATGGAAAACCCTATCCACCAGCGAATTCGCCAAGACATCGACGCAAACGATATTGTGTTGTTCATGAAAGGTAGCCCGTCGTTTCCACAGTGCGGCTTCTCGGCGGCTGTTGCACAGGTCATGCACGTTGTAGGCTCTGAGTATCACTCCGTTGACGTGCTGCAAGACCCGGGTGTACGCCAAGGCATTAAAGACTTTTCACAGTGGCCAACCATTCCACAGCTCTACGTTAAAGGTGAGTTCGTTGGTGGTTGTGACATCATCCGTGAGATGTACGAGACTGGCGAATTGCAAGAGCTACTGCAAGCCAAAGGCATTGCTACGCGTCCACAAGCCTAATACTTGGTTCTATGCTGTTCGGTTTTGCAGTAAGTCATGTAGGTGAATTATACCCACTGGCTGCTGCGACCGAACAACGAACACCGCGGTAATTCTGCGTTCTTCCATCAAGTTCAAAATCTCGACGGCAAGCGTAGACTCCTGCACCACAACAGGCCCATGGGCCATAATATCAGCGGCCGTCTTGTCCAACAGCTGCGGGTCATCAAACGACCGTCGCAAATCACCATCAGTGACAATACCCACCAGTGCATCATTCTGGTCAACAACACCTGTACAACCCAGCCGAAATTCGGTCATGACCATCAACACATCACGCATGGATGTGTCTGGCTTCACGAGCGGGATAGCGTGACCGTTTTGCTTAACCACCTCTGCCGCTGTACGTAACTGCGCACCCAGTTTTCCGCTTGGGTGAAATTGCCCGAAATCATTCGGTGTGAAACCACGGGCCTTCATTAAGGCCACGGACAAAGCGTCACCCAGCGCCAACGCAATCGTGGTGGATGTTGTGGGTGCCAGTTCAAGCGGGCAAGCTTCTTTGGCATCAGGTGTTTGAAGTAGTATATCACCATGCATACCCAAAGTGGAATTGGATTTTGCTGTCACAGAAATCAACGGAATTTTCGCGCGCTTTGCGTAAATAAGTACCGCTTCCAGCTCTTTACTTTCACCCGAATTGGAAATGGCCAGAATAACATCTTGTCGGGTGATCATACCCAAATCGCCATGCCCTGCTTCTGCAGGGTGAACAAACATGGCGGGCGTCCCGGTTGAACTTAAGGTCGCAGCAATCTTACGGCCAATGTGACCAGACTTGCCCATGCCCGAAATAATAACACGGCCCTGGCAGCCCAAAATTAAATCAACGGCAGATACAAATGTTTCGCCTAACTGATCTCTCAGCGCTGTTAAACCCGCAATTTCAAGGTCCAACACATCTTTTGCGTGGGACAGTAAATCACTTTTTGAAAGGTTGGATTGTTTCATTGTTTAAGGTCTTTTAGTTGCGCCAATTTATACGTGGTAACGTCGCAAGTTTAAACGGTCCAAAAGCAACATCCCCGTCCCTAACTTTCAACGGTAATACCATCTCGTTGCCTTGACCCAACCTGCTTGGTCGCTGGAACATGACTGAACCTAATTGAATATATGACAAACGATCGGCTTGCAAAAAACCAAGTTCAATCGCCTTGTTCAACATTTCCTCAAAGTTCTGGGCATAGGTTGTGACGGAAGCATTTAGTTGCAAATTGTCACTCAAGCCAATTGTACCGTTGCCATCGATCATCATCGGTAAAACATTCGCCCTAAATCCATCTAGCACAACTTCGCCGCCTGCCTTTTGCCAAGCTGATATATGACGCTTCTTAATCGACTTCGGTAGCCCTTGCTTTATTGAACCACCAATTTCCGCACCACTAAGTGTGGCCATAGTCGCAAAGGGCTCTGGTGGTGTAAAACTGTCCATAGAACCGGTAAATACGGAAGCGTCAGCATTGGGTGTATTCAACTGAAACTTAAAGTTCTTCATTGTTGTATTCCCAAGACCTGCGGTGTGGGCAACAAGTGAAGAAATACCTAAATCAACATTTTTAACTTTTTGGTCAAAGCCAACCGTCGCCGCGATACGTTCAGCGGCCAAATCCACCTTGATAAGCGGGAAGTTTGCGTTTGTTCCTGTGCCAGAAATCAAGTGCTGACCACTTGCTTCAATCATTAGAGTTTTAGGTGAGAAGAACGAATATTTTGCAGCAACATGGGTTGGCGCTTGCCAAAACACGCCCTTGCTCTGAGAATCGACACTCAAATTGGTCAATGTTACATTGAAAGAAACCGGAAAACCTGAGACTTCAACATTGTCAAAATCAATGCTTGTGTCGCTACCTCTGGAATTATTCACTGCATTTGCAAGCTGTTCCTTGACTTGCGATGCGGCATAAAACCAGCCAAATGCCATGACGATGAAAAGCAGCACAAACAAAATGAAAATAAGACGAATTAGAAAACGCATAAACAGGCAGGCCTTTGAGCTGACACATATGAAAACTAATGTGCTAACAGATAGATCTTCAAAATTATTGCCAGCTGAATACCCTTAATTGACGTTTAAAATATGTCTTGGAAAGAAAAATTAGAAATATGACTACCCGTCAAAAGCGAACAGCGGTTTCCAGCGATAATTTGGTTTATGACTTAGATAAATCTCTGCCGGGAATAGACATTCCAACAGAAGATTTTTGGGTTTTTGGGTATGGTTCCCTCATCTGGAACCCGGGGTTTGACTATATCCGCGCTACGCCCACGCGCATTTATAATTTTCAACGAGAATTTTGTCTGCAATCAACCAGATATCGCGGCACTGAAGCCTATTTCGGCTTGGTTTTGGCTTTGGCCAAATCAGTACATACAGGTGAACCTGACACAGATCTAAACACCCACTGTGACGGTGTCGCATTCCTTGTTTCGAAAGATAAAGCCGCTGACACATGCGCTTACCTGTACGAACGTGAAATGCAGCATTACTCCTATTTACCAACATGGATTTCGGCTGACTTTTCTTTGGGTGACCCCAACCTAAAAACCGATGATAAAGGGCAAGTTCTGGCGTTTGTCATTGACCCCACAAAACCGACCTATCACGGCAATTTAA
>JBMYWL010000001.1:4187-36980 GCA_049607365.1 Alphaproteobacteria bacterium
ACAACTGAAACCGCACCAGGTCTGCTTGGTCCCGGAAAACCGCCAGGAGATTACGACCGAAGGCGGATTGGACGTGGTCGCTAACCGGGCACGCGTTGGCGATTCGATCAAACGGTTGAGCGAATAGCGAAAGCAGTGGGACCACGAGGGTCGAACCGCGATTATTTGTTCGAAACCGTGGAAGCGCTTAAAAGCCAAAACCTGATCGATGAAGAACTGAACGCCTTGTTAAAGCAAGTGGACGCAAAAATTGCTTTGCAAAACAAACATGTTGAAAACATCTAATCGCCCAAATCCTTGTTTAGAAAAAGATCAAATTTAATTTAAATAATTTAACAAACATAGATTTTTTAGCCATGAACCGTTCCAGATCCTTTTCAAAATCTGCGTCATTTGCATTCAGTGCAGCCTTCTGTCTGTTGGCTCTCGGTGTATCCGGCATAAATTCAACAGCGCATGCCGCAAACGTGGTTCTAAACACCAGCCAAATAAAAGGTTTATTGGCAAACCGCACAATTAAACAGGTTGATGACCAGTATTATGCGTATTACACCAGCGGTGGTCAGGTTAAAGCACTCTACGTAAATGCGGTTGAAAACGGCAGCTGGTCAGTTGCCAATAATCAGGTTTGTCATCAATGGCAAACATGGAACAAAGGCAAACGGTCATGCTTTTTTGTCATTCAGGGCCAACAAGGTGCCTACCGCTTTCAGGATGCAAGCGCGAATGACGGGTTCAATTTCACGTTAAAGAACGGCAATCAGCAAGGTCTTTAACCCACTAATTCCTCAAGAGTTCCAACATAACTTAAGAGTCTCTGTGTTTTAAGCTTATGTCATAGCCTAGAGCTTTTAAGTCACTGGCTAGGTTCTCGGCAATCGTCACAGAGCGATGTCGCCCCCCTGTACAACCAATCGCCACAGTCAGGTAAGACTTTCCTTCAAGTTCGAACCTTGGCAAACTGACCTGTATCAACTTTTTTATACCGTCAAAAAAGCCACGATACACCTCATCCGCCTTAACATAATCTGCAACCTCTTTCTCCCGACCGGTTCGGTCCTTCAAGGCTGGGTCATAATGAGGGTTCCGCAAAAAGCGTGCGTCAAACACAAAATCTGCTTCGCGTGGCAAACCGTTTCCAAACGCAAATGAAGACACGCTTACAACCATCTTGGTTTTATCTTTGGTTGGAATAAGCGATTGAAGGTGGAAAATTAAATCTTTCGGCTTCAACAAGCTTGTATCTATGTGTAAATCCGCCAAAGTTTGTAGGTCTTTGGTCGAACTTTCTTCTGCACGAATGCCGTCTTCCAACGGTCGGTCCATGGCAAAGGGGTGACGCCTACGCGTGGTGCTAAAACGCTGCACAAGGACAGGCGTGTCACAAGTTAGGTGAATGTGTTGCAGTTGTATTTCTGGCCATTGTCTTAAGGCCACCAACGCTCTTTGTAATATGCTTGTGTCAACAAAAGCCGGGTTTGACTGGACACTTAGAACCAAACCGCCAAGATAAGCGTTCTCATTTTGGTCAACGCCATCGCTGCCAAACTTATCTTCAAGTGTTTGTTCAACCGAAGCTGCCCACAAACTTGTAGGCAAGCCCGAAATGACACGAAACCCAACATCTTCAAACGCTTGTTCGGCTGTACTGCGCCCAGCGCCCGATGCTGCTGTAAGGACAAAGAGTTTTAGCTTTCGAACCGCCAATTTTTCACTCTCCAATCAGGGTATTACCTTTGTCTAAAAATCGGTAATGACAAGGTGAACTTTGCACCAACCCGTGTGCCACTTGCGCCATAACGGTTTCCAGCGATCAGGTCACCACCATGGGCCACTGCAATTTGTTGTGATATGGACAAGCCCAGACCCGAATGGTTTCCAAAAGCAGCTTCAGGACGGTCAGTGTAAAAACGGTTAAAGACTTTGGTCACCTTGTCTTCAGGAATGCCGGGGCCTTGATCCTCAACAATAATAGACACAAAACCCGTTTTGCTTTTTCGCACAGACAAGCGAATTTCACCGTTCTCAGGGCTAAACGAACGGGCATTTGAAATTAGGTTATTTAGAACCTGACCCAAACGTCCTTCAATTCCCTTAACAAACACAGTGTTAGACTTCACACCCGACAAGGACAATAACCCTTGGCCTTCTTTACGTGTAAGGTTGCTGCTTTCAACCAACGTCGTCAGCATCTCCCTTATGTCGACAATTTCTGAATCGCCACGGGTTAATTCAGCGTCCAAACGCGAAGCGTTAGAGATGTCGGTAATAAGTCGATCCAAGCGCTCAATGTCCGCCAAAGCAACATTCATTAACAAGGCCCGTTTATCCGGATCCTTAATCATTTGTGTTGTTTCAAGTGCAGACTTTATCGACGTTAGCGGGTTCTTAATTTCGTGGCTGACATCTGCTGCAAAGGAGTCGATGGCATCAATCCTGCTCCAAAGAGATTCCGTCATATCCCGTAAGGAATGGGACAGTTCACCAATTTCATCACGGCGTTTTGAGAAATCCGGAATTTCATATTGGTGCGGTTTACCGTTTCGTACCCTGTCGGCGCCATTCGCCAAAGCGATAACCGGACGTACAATGGTGCCAGAAAGCCAAAGCGATAACAAAACCATAATCAGCAAGGCGACCAAGAAAACCTGTAAAATTGTAATGCGGATGTCTCTAATTGCATCATCAATTCCGGTACGATCACGGCTAACCATCAACACACCAAAAATATTTCTGTATCGACTAACAGGAACCGCCACAGACAGCACAAGCTCACCATTCGTGTCTTGCTGCACAGATGAACTCAGGTTACCCAAAAAAGCTTCACGGACGATCGAGTAGTGATCGCCAATTTGAACCGCAAGCTCGCTATAAATTGGTACGCCGATTCTGTTGGGCGAAAAAATACGCCGCCAGCTTTGTTGAATTCGGGAAAAATAGGACGATGTGGTGCCTTTAATCTCCTGAACCTCAACACGACCACCCGGGTTTTTCAACGCCAGAGAATCAACGATCATAGATCCGTCATTTCGGAACAAGCGTACGCGCGTTGAAGAACCATCAGTCAACACGTGTATCAAACGTTCAGCACGGTTTTGAAGCAACTGTTCCTGAAGTTCATCGTTTGTAAAAACCACAACGTTGGCAAGCGTTGTTGCAATCAAATGGCCTTCGTTTTGTAGTGAACGGATTTGCGACTTAACCAAACTGTCGTGATATTGGTTGGCCCAAAACAAACCAAAGACCGGAATCAACAACACAAACAGGTTGATGGCAATGATCCGCACTGTCAGGCGTGAAAACCTGAAACGCTGTTTTAAACGAGTTTTCAACCAGCCGGGCCAAACGGACAAAGCCTTTTGCACAAAGGATTTATCTTCGTGCTGGTAGTGCCCGTCATCTAGATCGATTTCTACTTCGTCAGTGAAATCCGACGTGTTGCGTAAATTCAATAAATCTTGCTGGTTAGTCCGCGTTACCATTCTAAAAAAGCAACGCCACTAAACGTCTTTATACCGGTACCCAACACCATACAGTGTTTCGATTTGCGAGAAGTCATCATCAGCCAACTTAAACTTTTTACGCAAACGCTTTATGTGACTATCGATGGTACGGTCATCAACGTAAATGTGCTCGCCATACGCCGCGTCCATAAGTTGATCGCGCGTCTTAACGTGACCCGGTCTGGACACAAGAGACTTCAGAATTAGAAATTCGGTTACAGTCAATGTTATGTCACGACCATTCCAGGTACACTTGTGCTTCACAGGGTCAAGTATCAGGTTACCACGCACCATAACCTCTTCCGAACGGTCTTTTGTAGACTCATCGTTTGAAAGTTGTTCGCGGCGCAAAATCGCACGGATACGTTCGACCAGAAGACGCTGATTGAAAGGTTTTTTGATGTAATCATCAGCACCCATTCGAAGTCCTAGGACTTCGTCAACCTCATCATCTTTTGATGTTAGGAATATCACAGGTAAGGCAGATGTTTCACGGATGCGGCTAAGCACTTCCATTCCATCCATTCTTGGCATCTTTATATCAAGAATTGCCAAATCCACCGGTTGCATCTTGATGCTTTTTAAAGCCTCAGATCCATCAGTAAATGTACGGACGGTGAAGCCTTCGGCTTCAAGTGTCATAGACACAGACATCAAAATGTTACGGTCGTCGTCAACCAGCGCGATTGTTTGTTGCACTTAGCTTGTCCTTGATTGGTCTTAATTTACATAATCTTCTTAAAATCAAAATAGAGATGAAAGAAGGCTAAACCCTGTCGATTACCTGTATTTAAGATGGATACACACAAAAAGAAAGGCCAGCAAAATATTTGCTGGCCAGTCAATAAAGAGGGGCATTTATAAAAGTGGTCAGTGAAATTGACCTGTTGACCATGTTTTCTGCGAACTTGAGGGTTTCGAGGGGATGAAAACAGGTGCTTAACTAAAATCTAATTATGAAACTAGAAGCAGAAAGCGGCTCGACTTAGACGGATTGTGTCACAATGAAGGCTATATCCATTCCGACTCATCAATTAAGGGAGTCTTAGGAAAATAAATCAGGCAATTGTGGATTTCACCAGTTGATCTATCACATTCAAAATTTTGAACTCGTCTTTTGGCCTCAAGTCTACACGCACCAATTTGACACCCTGTTGGTGCACTTTGGACAGACGCAAATGGTCTTTGCTTGTGGTTACAAGCGTAACCTGTCCGTACTGAGCTTCTAATTCTATTTTCAAATTCTGTAAATCTTGCAGCTCTTGTTCTGTAAATACGTGGTGGTCCGGAAAAGATCGAACCGCCAGAAGATTTGCGCCCACATTTTTTAAACTATCAAAAAATTTTTCTGGGCGGCCAATACCACTGAATGCAATCAGGTTTTTGTTTTTCAGCCAAGCGACATCTTCATCTCGCAATTCCACACGTGCTTCATACACCTTCACACTCACTGGTAGATTTTGTGGTAGCGGAAGCTTTTCATTCCCCATCACCACAATATGTTGTGTGCGTTTAAATGCAGCGTTTAAAGGTTCACGCAAAGGACCCGCTGGTAAAACAAGCCCATTTCCAAATCCAACCTGCCTATCGACAATCAAGAAGCTAAGATCTTTGGTTAAACCGTGGTTCTGAAACCCATCATCCATCAAAATTATATCTGCACCAGCATCTTGGGCCAGTTGAGCAGATTTAACCCGGTCTCCACCAACCCAAGTTGGAAATTTGTCAACATACAACAAGGCCTCGTCACCAACCAATTCAACCGTATCAGTCAGCGTGACACGATGGTTTGATTTACTGTGACTGCCGCCATAGCCACGCAGGAGTATGTGCGGGGAATGACCGTTGTTCTTAAGGTGGTTTGCAAGCCATAAAACAAATGGGGTTTTTCCGGCCCCACCAACCACAACATTACCCACGCATATGACGGGAACACCAACTTTTTCAGGTTTGGAAAATCTATGAGACAGCACCCCAACCAAAGCATAAAGCCAAGACACGGGTCGTAAGCAAGAAACCAACACACGACCAAATAAAGGTGTGGGAGCCACGGAAGAATACCAAAACTTTGGTGCTCTAAACACGCCTTAACCCACCTGATCGGGACTTGCTGTTCCCTCAAGCTTGTCAGCGTTCAAATAAGGCGACAGGTGATGCAGTATATTAGACAAAACATTCTCGTGCAGCTTTAAGAACTCTGACGCCTGTCGTGTCTGCTTGTTCCGCTTTGTGTCATCCAGAATAAGTTCAGCAACACAGCTTTCCAATTCATCCAGCGAGCAAGCCTGACAGGCCGCACCAGCCTGTAGAAAATCTTTGGTTAAAACACGGAAATTGTCCATGTATTTACCCAAAACAATTGCGGTACCACGCTGGGCACCTTCCACGGGGTTATGGCCACCCACACCCTGAACCAAGCTACCGCAAATCAAGCTGACCTTTGCCAAATTGAAAAAATCAGTTAACTCGCCGATTGTATCAATCAGGTAAACTTCATGATTATCCTCTAGTGATGCACCTGAAGTTCGGGTGGCAAATTGAAGTTTGTTTTGGTTTAACAAATCCAGAACCTGTGCGCGCCGAACCGGATGTCGAGGCGCCAACAAAGTAACAAGGTTTGGAATTTTTTGCCTAAGGCGTTTATGTAATTCAATTACAATCGGCTCTTCACCGTCGTGGGTACTTGCCGCCAACCAAGCCGGTCGGTCATCCAGACCTATATTCAAACCTTGTTGTTCGCCTGTGTTTGGTTTTCGATTGTCAACCAGCTTCAAATTTCCAGCTGCGACAATGTTCTTGGCACCTAAAGATTCATATCGCTCAACCTGTTCGGAGTCTTGCACAAGGCAAAGAGAGAAAGAACCCAGTAGATGGTTGATGAACCCTTTAAAGTTCGTCCAACGATTTGCCGATCTTTGTGACATTCGTCCATTTACCAACACCAATGACACGTCTTGCAAACGGGCTTCATACAGTAAATTTGGCCACAACTCAGACTCTACAATTAATCCCAAATCTGGCTTCCAAGTTTCAAAGAAGCGTTGAACCCATAAAGGCCTGTCGACCGGAACAAACTGATGAAATGCGCGTGCAGGCAAACGTTTCGCCAAAACAGCGGCAGACGTCACAGTCGTGCTGGTTACCAATATGTGTGACGTTGGCGACTTAACCAAAATTTGATTGATTAAAGGTAAAACGGAAAGAGACTCACCGACAGATGCAACATGCACCCAAATCAGGTGTCCTTCGGGACGCACAAGTGAGGGCAGTCCGCGTCGCTCACTCCACCGCAACGGGTCTTCCTTGCCCTTAATACGGCGGAACCACAAAAGTACCGGAAGCACCGGCCCGATCAACATCAAAAAATATCTGTAGGTCCAAAAAGCAAACATCAGTTGAGTCAAATGCCCTTTTTGTTTTTGTGTCGTCGCTCACCAGGTGTAACAACTGCTCTGCCAACCAGTTGGTCACACGCATTTTGTTGAAGGATCATGTTTTTTTCCAACTCTACGTCCGCTTCACTCTCTCTATCAGTTATTACATGCACTGGGTTTGAAAGCGAAACAACACCTTTGGAAAATGGGAACGGTATCAACATAGAATCCCAGGAACCAAGGTTAATGCCCCATTGCGCGCTAAATGAAAAACTGACAATTGCGCAATTACTTTTGGTGGCCAGCCTTGAAATGCCGGAACTCAATCGCATTCTTGGACCTCGCGGACCATCTATCGTCAAACAGGTTGAACACCCGCTTTTCAAGCTTTGTAATACAGCAATTGCCCCCGCCAAAGCGCCTTTTGATGAAGAGCCTCGTAGTTGTTGTACATCGTAATGGGCCAAAAGTGTTTTGGTAAAATCACCATCTGTATGTTGGGAAACCAATATGGCCGCTGGGGTGTGGTGTACAAACCTTTTCCAGACAGGTGAAGCAAACAACAATCGTCCATGCCACATCGCAAAAAGGACAGGTTGCTTGTTCGCAAAAACCTTGGCTGTTTCCTCGGGAATTTGAACATCCCATCTCATCGTGAAAAAAGTAAAGCGGACATACTGGAGCAACAACCAGCCGACCAAGCTTTGAACCATGGGTTTTTTGGCAAGGTTTGTTCGAGTTCTTTTGGTTTTATTTGCCAGCAACTGTCATGCCTTCAACACGTATAGATGGGGCATTTAGAGAGCTCTTAAAATCCAGATCATTTGCAGGCTCCATTGACATCAACATGTCTTGCATTTGCCCCGCGACCGTCATTTCATTCACGGCCTCGCAAATCTGTCCATTCCTGATCCAGAAACCACCAGCGCCACGGCTGTAGTCGCCTGTGGTCATGCTCAGTCCATGGCCCATCATCTCGGTGATTAAGAAGCCTTCTTCAATGTCACCAATCATTTCTTCCACACTTTGATGTCCAGCATGTAAATAGAAATTCGTCATGGAAGGGCCAGGTGAACCCGTCACACCTCTAGATGCATTACCTGTGGAGGCTAAACCCAGCTGATTAGCAGTCGCCAAATCCAACACCCATGACTGTAAAACACCATCTACAACAAAGTCGCGTGCCTGCGTTTCATGTCCTTCACCATCAAATGGTTTGGAGCCTAAACCCCGAACCATTAAAGGGTTGTCAGTCAGCGTTAAACCTTTGGCCAATATGGGTTGCCCCAACTTTTCTTTCAGAAAAGATGAACCCCTTGCTACAGAAGAACCATTTATTGCGCCAGCCACGCCAGCGATCAAAGAGCCCGACACACGCTTGTCAAACACAACCGGAATATTGGCCGTACTCTTCTTTACAGGGTTTAATCGTCCAACAGTTCTTGTTGCGGCACTTGCGCCAATAACTTCTGGTTCTTCCAGATCAGCAAAATGCCTTGCGCTGCTGTAGTCATAGTCGCGCTGCATATTTTGACCTTCACCGCCCAACACAACAACAGAAAGCGAATGACTTGACCCCTTATAGGTTCCATAAAACCCGTTAGATGTCGCAATGGCCACCCGACTTTTACCCCAACCAGTTCCAACTGAATCTGTGCCACTAACCTTAGTGTTCTCCAGCGCTGCTGCTTCAGCACGCAAAGCACGGTCAATCAGCGATTCTGTGTCTGGTTCGAAATCATCATATAGATCCAATTCCCTGATACGCGAAGACACGTTACCAGCAAGTTGATCGGCAGGGTGCAAACCAGCAAAGGGATCAACAGGGGCAATTTTTGCCATGGCCACCGCACGTTCTGCCAGGGTACGCAAGGTTTCGTTGTCGGATCTGTTGGTCGAAACAGACGCTATTCGCCCATCGACAAAAATCCGTAAACCCAAATCAAAGTTTTCATCTCTTTCAAGTTGGTCAACCTTGCCGTTTCGTATGCTCAACGAAACGCCATCACTAACCAGCTCCATACAATCTGCGGCAGTTGCCCCAGCTTGTTTTGCAGCATCTAACAAAAAGGCTAATTTGGAATCTGTCATTAAATTTACCGGAAATTTACAAAAATAATTTGGGTGCGCTAATCGATAGGCTTAAACTTTGCGCACATTAGGGTCCAACCTCACTTCAGACCAGAGAAAACGTCATCATGCTTCGCCCACTATACCCTGCAAGACCATCTTACCACACAGGTCATTTACCAGTCAGTGGTGACCATAAGATATATTATGAACTTTCTGGCAACCCAAATGGCCTTAATGCCGTATTTCTACATGGTGGTCCCGGTGGGTCTGTTAGTCCCTCATCACGACGTTTTTTTTCATCTGAAGCTTATAATCTTTGTCTGTTCGACCAAAGGGGCTGCGGCAAATCCGAACCTTTTTGCCAAACGCAAAACAACACAACGCAAGATCTTATTAACGACATCGAAGCACTACGATCTCACCTAGGCATCGAAAAGTGGCTCGTGTTTGGGGGGTCATGGGGGTCAACTCTAGCGCTTGCATACGCTCAATCTCACCCCGACCGGGTTTTGGGGTTGGTACTAAGAGGTTTGTTTTTAGGCACCCAGTCAGAAATTGACTGGTTCATGACTGGTCCCAAATGGACACACCCTGAAGTTTGGCATCCCTTTGCCGATTTCGTCAAAGAAACCCAAGCAATGCCAATATTGGAAGCTTATTGGCAAAAGCTAACCTCGACCGATCACGAAACAAGGTTAGGCACGGCCCGCAGCTGGAGTGTGTATGAAACTTCTCTTGCGACACTACACCCCAACAGTGATGCCCGAAGCATGGCCAGATCCCCCGAAATAGCTATGCCAATCGCCCTATTGGAAGCGCATTATTTCAGAAACAAAATGTTTCTTGAACCTGATCAACTACTACAAAACCTCGAAAGCATTATCCATATTCCCACCGTTTTGGTACAGGGACGTTATGATGTCATTTGTCCCACCTTCAACACATGGCGACTTCGCGAAGCTTGGACAAAGTGTGAGGAAGAACTGCCAAACAAAATCATACATGAACAATCCAACTTACAGATACAAATCGTCCCAGATGCAGGCCATGCCAGTTTTGAACCTGGAACAACCACGGCTTTATTGAATGCACTAGACAAATTCTCAACTCGGTTTAGATCATGAGACTTTTTAGCTTAATCACCACACTATTGGTTTGTTGGTCCTACCCTACGCTGTGCCAAACCAACGAGATTGTCATCACCTTTGCGGGTGACGTGAATTTCAACAGGAGTGGTCAAAAACCAGAAGCTAAGGGCGCACGAAAAGCCGGGTTCCACACTTGGACGGAATTGAGTAACAAAATTGAACATCTGTTCGACGGAGATATCAATTTCGTAAACCTTGAAACAGTTGTGACCGACAAAAATAACCTTCGTCCCGCGAATAAAAAATTCGTTTTCCAAAGCCACCCTGCAAGCTTGAACCATTTACAAACTTTAGGCGTCAATCTTGTCTCAGCCGCCAACAATCATGCATATGATTACCGTTGGAAAGGCTACAATGAAACTCATAAGCATTTGAAAAATAGCGGGGTCAATTTTGCCGGTATCGGCCTTCGAAAAGATATTCTACAACCAACCATATTTGAACATAAGGGCGTGAAAATTGCCTTTAACGCTCTGTCGTTCCTGTCTGACCCATATCCAGCATCTGATACACAAGTTGGCATTCTCAACCTTCGCAACCGCAAGCATTGGCGTGAAGTCATTAAAAACCTAGGTCAGGTCAAAGCCGACATAAAAATACTGTCTTTACACCAAGGAATTGAACGACAGGTCACACTGGAAGGTGGGGTTCGAGCCAATTTTACCAAGGCGGTTAAAGACGCTGGCATAAATTTGTTGTTAGCACACCACCCTCATGTTGCTCGTGGTGTGGAACGCGTGTCCGAAACTTCCGTAATTTATTATGGATTGGGTAACTTCTTAATGTTGGGTGCCCGCAACATGGGCCCATTGCCCAACGCACAGGATTATGGCCTGTTTGGAAAGGCGTATTTCCAGAACAAAGATGACGGTCTTTGGACTGTTGCGGCATTGGAAGCTCACCCGATCACAGACATGCACTTAAAACCAAAACCCATGAAAGCCAAAGAAGGAACGGTACGACTCAAGTTGTTAAACAAACTAAGCCGCAGGACATCTAAAAACCAAGCGGTAAAATTTCACATATCATCTTCAGGTGTGGGGTTAGCTTGTTTCATAAAGGCAGAAAGCTGGCCCTATATCTCTGCTGAACAGACAGATACACGCAGTCACCGGATTTGCAGTGACAAGGCAAAAAACGTCGTCATTAAACCAAACTATAAACCACGTTGGCGACAGCCAGCGCCAATCACCGAGTTACCATTTGGGATTTGACTTCTTTTGGAGTCCAGGTCGCCTTACTGAAACCCTTGTAAAAGTGAGTTCCCAAAGAAAACCTTTGTCACTTTTTGTGGTTGATCATTCTCCACGAGAGGCCGGGATACATTGCTTTTCAAATCAGAAATTGGTGGTAGAATTTCGCGCTGAATTTGCTGGCTTTTCATATCTTCATTAAAACCGGTGTAAAGTGTCACAAACTTTAAAGCGGCGTGATATGCGGCGCGTCCGCTTTTTTCTTCCTTAGTTTCATCACCATGTGCAGCATGCCCAACTTCGCCTGCGATACGCCGAACGTCACAACTGATAATTTCACATTCAACTTGCCAAGCTGGCGCAAGTCTTGGCGGTGCTGCAAAAATCATAGATTTATTTGAATTGGCAATGACGACAAAGCCCGGACCTTCGCCTGTCACCCTTAAACCTGCCATTATACCCGCTTGGTGTTGGGCTTGAACGCCTGTGGGCTTAACCTGCAATTCTTTTGGAAACGCTGGCCAGAACGGCAACTTTTCTTTCTTTACGACTACAGACCCTGCAGCAATCACACGCTGACTTGGGAATACGGAAAGAGTAACAAGGCATCCAATCAGCAAAATGACACCCAAGCTGCGATGCAATAAGGCTAGTGATTTTGGCCTGATTGATTCAAACCTCATTGAAATCTCCACATATGGTAGTCAGGTGCGTGGCACGGTTTTCGCGAAACCACAGGGTATAGGCTTCAGAGGCAAAACTGATGCCTAAATTTACAAAATTTAAATTTTGGACCAATAGTACCCAATGACACAACGCTTAAAAATCAAATTGAATTTGGGTCTTGTCCTTTGTGGCTTATTGGCAATTGCAAACACAAACGCCCAACTTCTTCAGGGTTTTGAACCAAATCCTGAATTTGAGCAAACACGCCCAATTAACGGTGATCCAAACACCACACCTGTCTTTAATCAAACAACCACGAGCTTCCAAGAAGGCAGCCTTTTATTCAGTGACCTGACCACACCTGCGGTTGATTTGGATCGGGAAGAGCTACCTGCCAGAGCTACCCATGCAACAGTTCAAACGCTAAATGCAAAAGAACGCGCCATTGCGCGAGCTGCTTGGTCGTATGTTGAGAACAATACGAATCAGGCTTCAGGGTTTGTGCGCGCTGTCGAAAAAGGTGAAACTTTAAGTGTTTGGGACTTGGGCAACGCCATTGCCGCAATTGAAAGCGCACGCCGTCTTAACCTAATTTCAAAAGTGGACTATGACCAAAGACTTCGCCAGCTGATTAGCAGCTTGGCAAAGCTTGATACATACGAAGGTCTACCCAACCATGTGATTGACTTTAACACAGGCCGTCACCCCGACCCAAGTGAACTCATATCAACCGACCCTATCAACCATCAGGTGGACTTCACAAAACCACTAATCCCCAAGGGTGTACAATCTAAAGATATAGCCTATCTTTTGGTGTGGTTGGAAGCGGTCAAGCGTGGCGCACCATACCTTGCGAACCCCATTGATGCGCTGGTTTCAAACTGGAATTTCTGTGACCTACAAAACACCAGCGGGCAGTTTCTGAACAAATACCAATCAAGCAATGTTTCCTTTAACCAACCAGTTCAAGGGCTGGGTTATGATGCCTTTACACGAAAGGCTTTTAGTCTTTGGGGTTTTGAGACCGCTGGCGCAAACATTAACGTAATGAATTCTTACAGGTTTAAGGGGGTTGAATTACCCATACCAGTTTACACGAACCAACCCACAACCGAGCTTGCCACCATTTATAGCGATACATTTTTTCTGGATGGCCTGTTATTTGGATGGGACCAAACAGGTGATGTTGCGAGCGAGCTGATGGAGTTTAGTGACGGTTGGCGGGCGGAAATTGCACACAGATTGTACCAGCTTCAATATGAACGTTATAAGGAAACAGGTGTGCTAACGGCCAAATCATCCGTTTATGACCCGCAAAGCAAGTTGTCTGTGTCTGATAAAATCGGGTACACTTTGCAACCCATCTTTAGCCGTGGTGTTCCTTTCAACACGACCGACACCAACGCGATCCCCAAGCCAAAACTTGCCAGTCTTTCAACTAAAGCTGCTTACAATTTGTGGGCCCTGTGGGACACACCCTACACGAGGTTGCTAAAGGAAGCTGTTGGCGATTCCTATTCCCGGTCTCGTGGTTTCCCCGAAGGCATTTATGAAAACTATGGTGGGAAAATTGATGCCTATAGCTTGGACACAAACACCATGATTCTTATGGCCCTGGCTTACCGGCACAAAGGGCCCCTAGTTCCCAAAGCTAACAGCAACATGCCGAGTGCTTGGAACACCAAACGCCAAAAGCCGTCGTTGCAACAAACACTTTGTTTACCCAAACCTGCTCAGACTAAACTGACAAGTTTTGACCCATTTCAATTGTTTGACAAACAACACAATTCCTCAACTACATCTTTGTCTTCACTGGTTTATCAACACTGTGACCCTGCGAACAACAATGCCTTTGATTCTTCGGAAGATATAAAAACTGTTAGAAACTGTCGCTTTTTCGAGAATTAGGACCGACTTGATACCTACCCGACTTGTGTGAGCGTCAAAAAACACCGCACCACTGCATCCCTCCTATTCTCACACCCTAAAAATAGGGTGTGTTTGTTGACCTTTCTGTTGATTTTTCTTATTCTAGCTTTCCGAATTGGTGGAGTCTCGCCGTCAATTCAGTCACCAGTTTAGGATTAAGATCTTATGTCTAGCCGCATGTTACAGTTTGTTTCCAAAGACAGAAAAATGCCGGAAAAACGCACCGCCGATGAGCGTAGGCAAGACTTTGGTGAAATCTACAATGCCTATGACAAGGAAGTCGCACGCGAGCAAGCCAGCCGTTGTTCACAGTGTGGTGTACCATATTGCCAAGTACACTGTCCTTTATCAAACAATGTGCCTGACTGGTTGAAAATGGCTGCGGACGGTCGCATGCAGGAAGCATACGAAATCTCCAGCGCGACCAACAACATGCCAGAGATCTGTGGACGCATTTGCCCACAAGATCGTTTGTGCGAAGGCAATTGCGTCATAGAACAAGCTGGCCATGGAACTGTAACAATTGGCTCGATTGAAAAACACATTACCGAAACCGCCTTCAACGAAGGTTGGGTAAAGCCGATCACCCCGCGTCAAGAGCTTGAGAAATCGGTGGGTATCATCGGTGCTGGACCTGCGGGCTTGGCAGCCGCTGAACAATTACGCAAAAAAGGTTACCAAATTCACGTCTATGATCGCTATGACCGATCTGGTGGTTTGCTAACTTACGGCATTCCCGGCTTTAAACTAGAAAAACCGGTTATGACCCGCCGACATCAGCTAATGTTGGATTCAGGCATCAACTTCCACCTAAACGTCGATATTGGTTCCACAACCACATTGGCCGACCTCCGTAAAAAACATGATGCTATTTTAATAGCCACGGGTGTTTACAAAGCGCGTGATCTGGCGGCACCTGGTTCTGGTACTGACGGCATTATTCCAGCGCTAGATTTTTTAACCGCACACAACCGCAAGGACTTTGGTGACGCTGTGCCTGATTTTGATTCTGGACGCTTGAATGCCAAAGGAAAAAATGTCGTGGTTATTGGTGGTGGCGACACAGCCATGGATTGCGTACGCACATCAATTCGCGATGACGCTAAAACTGTTAAATGTTTGTATCGTCGTGACCAAGCCAACATGCCTGGCTCACAGCGCGAAGTTCAAAACGCAATGGAAGAAGGTGTTGAATTCGTTTGGCTTACAGCACCGGAAGCTTTCCACGGTGACAAGACTGTGAGCGGAGTTCAGGCTGTTACGATGCACTTGGGTGCAGCAGATTCCACGGGGCGTCAAAACCCGGAGCCTGTTGAAGGTTCATCTCACAAAATTGAAGCTGATCTGGTCATTAAAGCATTGGGTTTTGACCCTGAAGATCTGCCAAACATGTTCAACGAACCGGAACTTAAGGTGTCTCGCTGGGGTACTGTGTCGGTGTCATGGAAAACCATGATGACCAATTTGCCAGGTGTATTCGCTGCTGGTGATATTGTACGTGGTGCAAGCTTGGTTGTTTGGGCAATTCGCGACGGTCGTGACGCTGCCGAAGCCATGCACACTTACATAAGCGAACAAGCAACTGCACAATCTGAAGCTGCCTAATATGAACTTCAGTTTTCGTCCCGCCGAAGATACTGATTCCGAGGCTATGATACACATAATCGGTGCATGTTACGCACTTTATGACAACTGTGTTCTGGATGTTGATTTGGAAGAGCCTGAACTGCGCGCACCTAAAAGCTTATTTGCCGAACAAGGTAAAACCATGTGGGTTATGACGCTTGATGGAAAAGTGGTTGGTTGCGTTGGACTTAGTGATCCCAATTTCCAAACAGGTGAGCAGGAACTTCTGAAGCTCTACCTTGACCCTGATGAACATGGTCAAGGTTTGGGTAAAGAGCTGGCAGGATTTGCGATCAAAACCGCTGTTGAATTACTGTGTCGAAAGCTGGTGCTTTGGACGGATACGCGGTTTGAAACCGCTCACAAACTATACGAGTCCTTTGGTTTCATACGTGCCAAAGAAACCCGTGATCTAAACGATATATCAAACACAAGTGAATATTTTTATTCTCTAAATTTGGAGCCCGCACATGTCTGAAAACAAATTTGACCATGTTGCTTATCGCCAGCAGTGGCAAGCAAACCAAGAACTATTGAACAATGCGGGCATAAATACCAAAGAGCATGATGCTTGCGGGGTTGGTCTAATCGTTGATTTGAACAACACAGCACGTCGTGATGTTGTAACCCGTGCCATTGAAGCCTTGAAGGCAGTTTGGCATCGCGGTGCTGTTGACGCAGATGGTAAAACTGGCGACGGCGCTGGCATTCGCTTGGGAATTCCGCAAAGCTTTTTCCGCGAACACGTTGAACGCACGGGTCACAAGGTACCTGAAAATGCGAACATTGCGGTAGGCATGGTTTTCCTACCCCGTACTGACGGCGCTGCCCAGGAATTGTGCCGTACAATCGTTGAACGCGAAATTATTCGTGCAGGTTTGAAAATTTACGGTTGGCGTCAGGTCCCAACCGACCAAACAGAACTTGGCGAGAAAGCAAACGCTACACGCCCTGAAATCGAACAAATTATGATCGAGGTCGGCCAAAATCAGGACCCGCATGATTTCGAGCGTAGATTATACGTCATCCGTCGTCGAATTGAAAAAGCGGTCAATCAGGAAAATATTGGCGACTTTTACATTTGCTCTTTGTCGAACCATTCGGTCATCTACAAGGGCATGTTTTTGGCGGAACACATCGACTCGTTCTACATCGACCTGAAAGACCCGCGTTTTCAATCAACCTTTGCTCTTTACCACCAGCGTTACTCCACCAACACATTTCCAACTTGGAAATTGGCCCAACCCTTCCGCGTTTTGGCACACAATGGTGAAATCAACACCATTAAAGGCAATGAAAACTGGATGGCATGTCATGAAACCCGCATGGGTGCCGACATTTTCAGTGACGATGAAATGGACGCGATTAAGCCTGTAATCCAAAAAGGCAACTCCGACTCAGCATCTCTTGATGGTGCAGCCGAATTGTTGACCATGTCAGGTCGAAACCTGCCATTTACCAAATCCATGTTGGTGCCAGAAGCTTGGGCGCACAACAAGCTGATGCCGCAAGCACACAAAGACATGTATGCCTATTGTAATTCAGTTATGGAACCGTGGGATGGTCCAGCAGCCCTATGTGCAGTTGCAGGTGACTGGGCAGTTGCAGGTCTTGACCGTAACGGTCTGCGTCCAATTCGTTACGCCATCACTGGTGATGGCATGTTGATAGCAGGTTCTGAAACCGGCATGGTTCGTGTTGACGAGGCAGAGATAAAACTGAAAGGTCGCGTTGGCCCGGGCCAGATGATTGCAGTTAATATCACCGAAGGTAAATTTTACACTGACAACGAAATAAAAGACGAACTTTCAGCAACCTTGCCGTTTGGCAAATGGGTTGGCGACATAACACATCTGGACGACATGCTTGCTGATGCCAGTGGAGATGCCAACAGCTTTGAAAACCAATACGATGCTAAAGGCTTGCGCACCAAGCAGCTGGAATACGCGCAGTCAGTCGAAGATTTAGAGCTTATTTTGCAGCCAATGATTGAGACTGGAAAAGAAGCTTTGGGTTCCATGGGTGATGACACGCCTATGGCTGTAATCTCGGAGTCATATCGTGGCTTGCACCACTATTTCAGACAAGGGTTTTCGCAGGTTACCAACCCACCAATAGACTCCTTACGTGAATGGAAGGTCATGAGCCTTTCTACACGCTTGGGCAACCTTCGCAATGTATTGGAAGACTCCAAAGACCAGTGTGACATTCTTCAACTTGAAAGTCCTGTTCTTACCAACAACGACCTTGCCGTTGCACGTAAATTCATGGGCAAAACGGCTTTTGAAATCGATTGCACATTTGAAGTTGCGGACAGCAAAAATACAGTATCGGGAATAACCCTACAAAAAGCACTTGATCGCATTCGTATGGAAGCTGAGCAAGCTGTTAGGCGTGGTTGTTTGCACATTATTTTAAGCGACATGAACACATCTGCGGATCGTGCGGCGATCCCCATGATTTTGGCAACGGGCGCGGTACACTCTCACCTTATGTCATCTGGTCTTCGCACTTACACATCTTTATGCGTGCGTTCAGGTGAGTGCTTAGATACGCAGTTCTTTGCAGTTCTTGTCGGTGTTGGCGCGACCACAGTTAACGCCTACTTGGCAGAAGAGAACATCATCGACCGTCACCGCAAAGGTCTGTTTGATGACTTAAGCCTCGCCCAGTCAATCGCCAACTACAAAGAATCCATCAATCAAGGCTTGCTCAAAATCATGTCCAAGATGGGCATCGGTGTTATTGCCTCTTACCGCGGTGGATACAACTTTGAGGCCGTAGGTCTAAGCCGCACATTGGTAAACGAATTCTTTCCAGGGGTGCCAAGCCGGATCTCTGGAATTGGCCTTGCGGGCTTGGAAGCACAAAGCTTAAAGGTTCATGCGCGTGCGCACGCTGAAGATTATGCTGCCCTGCCAATCGGTGGGCTATATCGTTACCGTAAAGGCGGAGAACAGCACGCTTGGGAAGCGGGCATCATGCACACGCTTCAAGCTGCAACCGAAAGCGGTTCTTACTCGGTCTATAAGAAATACTCAGACGCTGTTGGTAAGCTGCCCCCAACTTACCTACGCGATCTACTCGACTTCAAATCTGCCGGTCAAAGTTCAAGCGGTGAACAAGGCTTAGACATTGATGAAGTTGAAAGCATCACCGAAATTCGTAAGCGTTTCATTACACCGGGTATGTCATTGGGCGCCCTTTCACCGGAAGCTCATGGTACACTAAACGTTGCAATGAACCGCATTGGTGCAAAGTCTGTTTCCGGTGAAGGTGGGGAAATCCGCAGTCGCTACACACCTGACGAAAACGGTGACAACGCGAACTCGGCCATTAAACAGATCGCTTCCGGCCGTTTTGGTGTTACAGCTGAATACCTAAATCAGTGTCGTGAGATCGAAATTAAAATGGCGCAGGGTGCAAAACCCGGCGAAGGCGGACAACTACCTGGTTTCAAGGTAACAAAACTAATTGCTGAGCTTCGCCATTCAACCCCTGGCGTCATGCTTATTAGCCCACCACCTCACCATGATATTTATTCAATCGAGGATTTGGCACAGCTGATTTATGACCTAAAGCAAATCAACCCAGATTGCCGTGTGTGCGTAAAACTTGTCGCACGAGATGGCATTGGAACAATTGCCGCTGGCGTAGCAAAAGCCAAAGCCGACACCATTCTTGTTTCTGGTTATTCAGGCGGAACCGGTGCCAGCCCGCAAACATCAATCAAACACGTTGGCTTACCTTGGGAAATGGGCTTGTCAGAGGTTCATCAGGTTCTGACAACAAACCGTCTGCGTCACCAAGTTAAATTGCGTACAGATGGCGGACTGCGCACAGGTCGTGACATCGTTATGGCCGCAATGCTGGGCGCTGAGGAATTTGGCTTGGGCACAGGGGCATTGATCGCCATGGGCTGTATTATGGTTCGCCAATGTCACTCCAACACCTGCCCTGTCGGCGTTTGCGTACAAGACGAAGAGCTTCGCAAAAAATTTACAGGAACGGCTGACAAGGTCGTGAACCTGTTCTCTTTCGTTGCTGAGGAAGTACGCGAAATTTTGGCATCATTGGGATTCTCATGTCTAGAAGACGTTGTGGGTCGTACCGATCTGTTATCGCAGGTTAGTCGCGGTGCAGCAAATCTGGATGATCTTGATTTAAACGCCATTCTTGCCAAAGCTGACTCAGGCGGACTCCCGACTACATGTCAGGTTAAAGGCCGTAACGAAGTGCCTGAAACTTTGGATGCTGACATCATCAAAGATGCGGCTGCATTGTTTGAGCGTGGCGAAAAAATGCAGTTGGCATACACGGTTCGTAACACGCATCGTTCGGTTGGTTCAAAACTCAGTTCCAAAATGGTACGTCAGTTTGGACGAGACGGTTTAAAGCCTGGTCACATTAAAATTCAAATGCGTGGCTCTGCTGGACAATCTCTTGGCGCCTTTGGTGTCCAAGGTTTGAAGCTCGTGGTGGTTGGTGACGCCAACGACTACGTCGGCAAAGGCCTTTCCGGTGCGACCATCGTTGTACGCCCGCTTTCGACTTCAAAGCTTACTACGAACGATAATACAATCATCGGTAACACCGTGTTGTATGGTGCAACATCTGGAAAATTATTCGCAGCCGGACAAGCGGGCGAGCGCTTCTGTGTTCGTAATTCAGGTGCCCAAGTGGTGGTTGAAGGCTGTGGTTCAAACGGTTGTGAATACATGACGGGCGGTACAACTGTTATCCTTGGAAGTGTCGGGGAAAACTTTGGTGCGGGCATGTCAGGCGGTATTGCATACGTTTACGATCGTGATGGCTTATTCGATCAACGTGCAAATGAAGAAACAATCATTTGGCAAAATGTGGTTATGCCACACTACCAAAACCAGCTAAAATCGTTGATAGAAGAACACGTAGCTGAAACAGGCTCACAACACGCCAAACAACTGTTAGATGACTGGAAAACACAACTTTCCTACTTCAAACAGATTGTTCCGAAGGAAATGTTAACCCGTTTGGAACATCCAGTTAATGATACAACGGACGGCAAAAAAACTGCATAAGTTGTAAATTTCACAAAAGAACAGTTAGAGAAGTGCCTTTTTCGAAAATTATTACGTCGAAAAGGCCTTCTCGGACTTGCCTTATTCGGCATTCCCCAATATTCATATTAACTTAGCAATTTAATTCGCGCTTTCGAGTGAGGCATTTTCCGATAAAATTGCACAAACAGTAAATTTACAGATTCTAAGGTCGCATTTATGGCTCTCGATTGGGACAAACTCCGCATTTTTCACGCTGTTGCAGAAGCAGGCAGTTTCACACACGCGGGTGAAGAACTTCACCTAAGTCAGTCCGCTGTCAGCCGACAAATTTCGGCGTTGGAAGATTCAATAGAAGTTCCTTTGTTTCACCGTCACGCACGTGGTTTGATTTTGACCGAGCAAGGCGATCTTCTGTACAAAACAGCGCACGAAGTTTTCGCCAAACTAACCATGACAGAAGCATTGCTTCGCGAGTCCAAAGAGCGTCCTTCCGGTGATCTGCGCGTAACAGCAACAGTTGCCCTTGGTTCGACTTGGTTGGCGCCATTGATGAGTGAATTCGCATCTCATTTCCCGGAAATTGAACTACACCTTATTCTGGATGATCGCGAACTTGACCTTTCAATGCGTCAAGCTGACGTGGCAATTCGTTTGAACCCACCGCGTCAACAAGACCTTATTCAGCGTTCGTTGTTCAAGGTGCACACACACATTTACGCGTCTGCGAATTATTTGTCACAGAATGGTCTGCCACATACATTGGAAGACTTGGACAATCACCGCTTGATCGTGTTCGGTGATGACTCTCACCCACCTGTCCCGGGTTTGGACTGGATTTTGACAGCCGGCATGCCAAAAGGCCAAAAACGTAAACCGGGAATGATCGTAAACAACATCACCTCTCAGCGCAGCATCATTGAAGCTGACGGTGGTTTGGCTGCTCTTCCTGATTACGTTGCCGACGGAACGGATTTGGTTCGCGTACTGCCAGAAGCTGAAGGCGCTGTCATCACAGCATACTTCGTTTACCCCGAAGAAATGCGTTCGACAAAACGAATCAAAGTACTGCGTGACTTCCTTGTTAAGAAAGTTGCTGCTTCTACGTTTGATCGTAATTCTTAAAGACTATTTTGATTAGGTGATTAATACGCCTCATCATGCTGATAACCCAATTCAGTACAAATCTGTAACCCTGTGGTTGCTCTCCGTTTGCGCAATGATTTTTGTCATGGCGCTTATAGGGGCAATCACGCGGCTTACAGAATCTGGTTTATCGATTATGGAGTGGGCCCCTTTTAGAGGTACCTTACCACCATTCTCTGAAACCGAATGGGTTCGGTTGTTTGGCCTGTACCAAGCCACAGACGAGTTCAAAGTCGACAATTTCACAATGGATTTGGCTGGTTTCAAGTCAATCTTTTGGTGGGAGTGGATCCACAGATTTTGGGGTCGTGCTATGGGCCTCTATTTCGGCTTGGGGCTCATCTTTTTTTGGGTACGTCGCGGGCTTCCAGGTTGGCTGAAACCACATTTACTTTTCGCACTTGTTTTGGGTGGTCTGCAAGGAACCGTCGGTTGGTTCATGGTCGCAAGCGGTTTTGATGATGGCTTAACCGATGTTAGCCACTTTCGATTAGCAGCGCATTTGGCATTCGCACTCATTCTATACACCTACCTGTTTGTGTTGGCGCTCAAACTTGGGTGGCCACGAAAAGGTGCACACATATCCCCGCCCTACATTCGAACTTTATCTTGGATCGGTTTAACCTGTCTGATTATAACCCTGTTTTCAGGTGCCTTGGTTGCAGGTTTAAATGCAGGTTTAATCTACGCAGAATGGCCACTAATGGGTGGCGATTTAGTTCCGTTTGACTATTTTCTGACTGATACAGCCAGTTGGGTACAAACTGCCTTAAACCATGACACAGCGGTACAGTTTAATCACCGTTGGTTTGCGGTTGCGTTTGGCATTTATACTCTTTGTATTGCTATAATGGTCATTAGAAATTGTCGATCAATGGCATCTGCGAAATTTTGGTCAGCGCTTCTAATTTTCATTGTGATTTTTCAGGTTCTATTGGGAATAAGCACTCTGGTTTTAAGTGTGCCCACCATGCTTGGTGCAGCCCACCAAGGTGGGGCGATCACACTTCTGACCGCCTATGTTGCAACAATCTATTTTCTTAGGCGCCAAGCGTATAAAATCTAATCGTTGCAAAGCCGCAACGAACCCGGTTCCAGCGAATCCTTTTCGCACACGTGAATATGCAAATTGCAATTCCTCGCCCTATTCCAGACAGGTTCGTGTCGCTTTTTCACACATAATACCCCTATATATTGGGGTTTAGACAAATCAATCTACAAGAGCGCGGGAAAGTCACTGGCATTTTGCCGAAAAGATTGTTACCCAAAACATAGCTTTTGCTTGGACCTTTGGAAGAGGACCTAGGTTAAAACCCGGGGTAAAAGATTTTGGGATTATAAAGAGCAAAAAGAAGAAGTCTGACGGGGCACTACTTTTTGATCTCTTTTTTGTTAGACCAGCCAGCGTTCTTCGCACTGGTCTTAATTTGTTAAGGGAAGCCATTCAAAATGCGCAACATTTTAAAAATATCAGCAGCACTAGTAGCGACAGTAGCTCTGTCTGCTTGTGTAGCTCCGGTTCAGTATCAATCTCTCGATACAGTTGATACGACTGCAGTAAACACTGTGAACACAACAATCGCCCAGCCGCAAGTTGTGACAACCAGCACAGTTGCCACGGTTCCTTACGAGAACTTCGTTATTCGTGGCACCAGTTTCGCGCTTGATTCTGATCGTTTGCTATCAAGTGGTCGTTTCCAGCTAGATGACGTTGCCAACACAATGTTGAGCACCGGTGGTAGCTTTAACGTTACTGGCTACGCTTCAACTGAAGGTGACAACAATTATAACCTAGGATTGTCAGAGCGACGCGCGCGTGCGGTTGCTGCTTACCTGACTGGTCGTGGTGTACCATCAAGCAGCTTGATTTCTACAGGCGCAGGCGAGACAACCCAGTTTGGTTCTGACCTAGCATCAAACCGTCGTGTTGAAATTTCTCAACTGAGCACTGGTTCACTTGGTGGAACTGTAATTAGTTCGACTCCAATCATCGGATCACCTGTTGTGAACAGCGTGCCTTACTATCAAGGTACACCGATTGTTGGTTCACCTGTTGTAAACAACACGCCTTACTATCAGGGCACCCCGATTGTTGTAACACAATAAAACCTACTACATTATTCCAAATTGGGCCGGAACCTTTCAGGGTTTCGGCCTTTTTTATGGGTTCAACTTTTCGAAGACCAGCTGATCAGTGACAGCCTTTGACTCTGAGCCAACAACTGAATATACGAACCTTACTCTTGGGAACGCAGGTGGGCATAGACCATCTCGCTGAGCGTAGATGTTTCAACATCTCAATCTCAGACTACCGGGACAACATATGACTTGATGCAGACTGCATTAAGCAAAGCAACAAAAAGGAGCACGCAAATGGGTAAACGTCTTGCGTCCAAATATAAAATTGATCGCCGCTTAGGCGAAAACCTTTGGGGTCGCCCAAAGTCACCAGTAAACAAGCGTTCATATGGCCCAGGTCAGCACGGTGCATCTCGTCGTAAAAAACCAACTGATTTCGGTATTCAGTTGATGGCCAAGCAGAAGCTTAAAGGTTATTACGGCAACATCGGTGAAAAACAGTTCCGTCGCTATTATCAGGAAGCTTCACGTCGTCGCGGTGACGCAGGCGAGAACCTGATTGAAGTACTAGAGCGTCGTTTGGATGCTGTTGTATACCGCGCTAAATTCGTACCAACTGTATTTGCTGCACGTCAGTTCGTAAACCACGGCCACGTGTTGGTTAACGGTAAGCGCGTTAACATTCCATCTTACATGGTTTCTGATGGTGACGTTATTGAAGTTCGTGAAAAGAGCCGTGATCTAGCAATGGTTCTAGAAGCTCTTGCTTCTCCAGAGCGTGACGCGCCAGACTACGTAGAAGTAGACGTGAAAAAACTGTCAGCAACATTCTTGCGTGGCCCAGGTTTGGAAGATGTTCCTTACCCAGTTAAAATGGAGCCAAACTTGGTTGTGGAATTTTATTCTCGCTAAACCAAGCTTACAATCCAACAGAACACAAAAAAGGGCGGTACCAAATTGGCACCGCCCTTTTTATTTGTCTAAGGTCTATAACCCCGAAAACTTATTTGGATCTATTAGCGCGAGGCGAGCTTGTAGATTCTTTTTCAGCTTTTTCACCAAACTGTGTCATGGATCCGCGAACACGTCCGCCGCGTTCAATTTCCAATTCACCAAATTCAATGTTACCGTTCACAATTCCAGATGAACGAACAAACACATGTCCTTCAACGATAAGATCACCCTCGACCAAACCTGAAATCTCAGCAGTTTCAACAGGTGCCGTACCACGGAAAATTCCGTCAGCAGTGACTTCCAACGATCTCGTGTTAACAAGCACCGCCTCGACCGTACCTTCAACAACCAACAAATCGCAATTCTTAACCTCGCCCTTAAGCTCGATGTCTTTACCAACAATTAGTCTGCCCAAATCAGATCCTTGATCAGACGGGGTTAGTCTTGAAGAGGAGGCTGTTGGATAAGCGCCCGCAGAACTCTGGTGCGGAGAGTAGAGATCACCTGTGTGAGGCATGGTAGAAGGTTCAGGCATCTTTCTGTGTGCAGCCTCTGTGTCATCAACCATTGTTGGCGCAGGGCGCGGAACAGGTTGCGCTGCTGACAAACCAGGTTGTGGCGGCTCTGGTGGTCGTGGAGAGGTTCCAGCCATTGGTGCCGACGCTTGTGGTGGCATCGCGCCTGGAATATGAGGAGCTACTGGCTTCTGTGGAATCCGACTAGGAGCTGGCGCTGCTGGAGCAGGCGGCTCACTTACGTTGGTCGCTGCATCTGAACTTGGAGCAGCAGTTTCTTTAGATAGTTCGTTCTCTTTTGATTCGTTTGGTGGTGTGCTTCCACCGCTTTTTCTTGTAAACATTAAACTGCCTTATACCATTTCCAAATGGTGAATATAAAAGTGGCTCCATTGTCAGTCCGCGTCAGAAATTCGCGGGCCTACATATGTACACCAAGAATTTATGGCCAAACCAATCCAAAACCTACCGGATCAATTTTAAGAAACAGCTCTTTTCCTGTTTCACACCAATTTTCAACCTATAAACCATTATTTACAACGCCTTGTCAAAACCAAGGCGATGATGCACCAACAAAGAAGAATCCACACGCTTCAGATTGATATATAAAGTCTAAACGAATTTAAAATCTGCGGTAAAAACCTACAATTCCAGAATCCCGCCTTCACAAACGCTTGAAAAACCAAGTAATGGGCATATTCTTCTCCTGTCGCGGCAAAAGCATAGCCGCCATTGTGAATACGCCTTCTGTATTGTTGCCTAAGACCTTGACTCATGTGGGCTAAAACCACTATCTACTTCAATCATTCTGTGACTGGTTGTCATTGCGACAGATACTTTTTTTCCGTCACTTAAGTACATTAGATTTTTTAGGTTAAGATTATGGCACATTCGCTATCTGCGAAGAAACGCATCCGCACAAACGAAAAACGTCGCGAAATTAATGGCAACCGCATGAGCCGTATTCGCACATTCGTTAAAAAGACGGAATCAGCAATTGCTGAAGGTAACAAAGGCGCAGCTGAAGAAGCTTTCAAAAGCGCAATGCCTGAGATGCACCGTGGCGTTGTAAAAGGTATTATGCACAAGAACACTGTTGCACGCAAAATCTCTCGTCTTTCAAAGCGCATTAACGCTCTATAAGACTTGTTTTGGTCTTAGACCAAAACCGAGAAACGGATTCTAAAAAACCATTCAAGACATATAAGTTTCGAGTGGTTTTTTTTTGCCTAAAGCAATCCAGAAGATTTGAAGGATGTGTGGCCAGACAACCCAATAATCAAATGATCATGAAGTTGAATGTTCAGTTTGGATAAGGCTTCGTGTACCAGTTTGGTCATTTGAATATCAGCCTTAGATGGGGTCGGATCACCGCTTGGGTGATTGTGAACCATTATGATCGCCGAGGCATTTAATTCCAATGTACGCTTAACCACTTCACGCACATAAACTGGTGTGTGATCGACTGTACCCTTATTTTGAGGTTCATGTGCAATAAGCGTGTTCTTTTTATCAAGAAACAGAAGGTGAAACTCTTCAACTTTCCTGTGCCCCAACTCCATACGACACCACTCAATCAAGCGATCCCATGATGCCATGATTGGTTTGGAAATCAATTGGGCTTTGGCCAAACGCCGCGCAGAGATTTCTGCAATTTTTATAGCGCCTATCGCAGTCTCACTTAAACCAACATTCCTTAGCTCATCGGGTGTAGACGCCAAAACAGCACTGAAACTTCCAATCGTTTTTATGAGCTCTTTTGCTTTGGGTTTTGTATCAGCGCGGGGGTAAGCTTGGAAAAGCAAAAACTCCAACAACTCATAGTCTGCCAGCCCTTCTCCGCCTGTTTCGAGCATCTTAAGACGCAATCTTTGACGATGCCCTGCATGAGGAGATTTGACAGCCGCTACTTTAGACATAAGGGAATTTTGTATAACCTTTGGCTGAGGCTGTGAAAATTTCAAACCCATCCGCCGTCACGGCCAATGAATGCTCATATTGGGCTGATAGTTTTTTGTCCTTCGTCACAGCTGTCCAACCATCTGCGAGTAAAACCACGCCCTTTTTACCAACATTGATCATGGGCTCGATTGTAAAGAACATACCTTCTTCCAAAACCAACCCTTCACCGGCTTTACCATAGTGAACGACGTTTGGTGGTTCGTGAAATTTTTGACCAAGTCCGTGGCCACAAAAATCTTCAACGACAGAAAAACGCTCACCTTCGGCCTTTGATTGTATCGCATACCCAACATCTCCCAAGGTCGCACCAGGTTTTACAGCTTCAATACCCAACATTAAACAATCGTATGTCACGTCCATCAACCGTTGCGCAAGCCTGCTTGTTTTGCCAGCGGCATACATGCGACTTGAATCCCCATGCCAGCCATCGACAATAACGGTCACATCAATGTTTAAAATGTCACCATTTTGAACCCTTTTGTCACCAGGAATTCCATGACAAATGACGTGGTTGATCGAAATACACGTAGCTTTTGGGAATCCTTTATAGTTCAACGGCGCGGGTATGGCGCCTTTATCCAAAATATAAGCGTGACACAGATCATTAAGTTTCCCCGTAGAAACACCAACATCAACAAAGTCTGTAATGTAGTCCAATACCTCGGCTGCTAAGGCACCAGCCTTACGCATGCCTTCATAATCTTCAGAAGGGTGGATTGGAACTAAGTGGCCACGTCTGTCTTTTGAATTCACGAACTTATAACCTAAGCAATTAGCATTTGTTGAGATTGTTGTTCTTCATATAGCATGCACCCTCAATCGAACAAGCATCCATAAGAAGTAGCCGCTGATATACAAAACAAAATCGGCAAAACCTTTACAGACAAACCCAATAGGCACAAACTAAGACAAGCTTCCTTTTTCAAGATGATCCCTATGTCAGACCAAAATGAAACGGCCGCATTTCTAATTATCGGAAATGAAATTTTGTCAGGTCGAACACAAGACAAAAACCTGAGTTTTCTTGCACATGAATTAAATGAAATTGGCATCACGTTAGCAGAATGTCGTGTTGTGAGAGATGTTGAAGACGAAATTGTTTCAGCCGTCCGACAACTCAGCGCGACCCATACGCATGTGTTCACATCAGGTGGCATTGGTCCGACGCACGATGATATAACCACAGCGAGTATAGGCAAAGCATTTGGTGCAGCAGTGAACCAGCACCCTGAAGCTCTCAGGGCCTTGAAAGAACATTATGCTGGTACAGACATTGAATTGAACGAGGCACGGTTAAAAATGGCAATCATTCCAGATGGTGCCTCTCTAATTGATAACCCTGTTTCGAAAGCACCTGGGTTTAAACTTGCGAATGTCCATGTCATGGCCGGTGTCCCCAGAATATTTCAAGCGATGGTCGACCAGGTATTACCAGAGTTGAAACATGGAAAACCCACATCATCAATTTCGATTTCTGCCGCTGTACGGGAAGGGGACGTTGCTGAACCCTTAGCAAAACTACAAGCACAATTTCCAGAAGTTGATTTGGGGTCCTACCCCTACCACAGAGACGGTGAACTTGGAACCAGTCTAGTTGCGCGTTCAACCAACATAGAAATCTTAAAGCAGGTCGAAGTGTATTTAAAAGAAATCGTTGAATACTTGGGCGAACAACCATTTGAAACACGACCTGAAGGAAAAGATGGTTATGAACACGCATCGTAAGCTGTCTCAGCGGGCTATCACACCGTCGGGGAAAACCTTTGGGTTTGTCTGCAGCAATTCTGAAAAGGCCATTAAGGCCCACAAAAACCTGATTAAGACCTATGGGGAGACAGACCCTACCTGTGCTGACATTATCGTTGCGATAGGCGGTGACGGGTTCATGCTCGAAACGCTGGATAAATATGGAGCGGAAGGGACACCTATATTTGGAATGAATCGCGGCACGGTCGGTTTTTTGATGAATGGGTATCAAGTTAAGGAACTTGCTCAACGATTGGACAAAGCGGTTCCCATAAAACTTCACCGTCTTCAAATGCGCGCGACCACTGTGACGGGAGACGTATACAAATCCAAAGCTATTAACGAAGTTGCACTGCTGCGTGAAACACGACAAGCTGCACACCTGAAAATCTCAGTAGACGAAGTAGAGCGTTTGGATTGTTTAATCTGTGACGGTATTTTGTTGGCCACACCTGCAGGAAGTACGGCCTATAACTTGTCAGCGCATGGACCAATCATCCCCTTGAGCGCAAACCTCCACGCTTTAACGCCAATCTCTGCTTTCAGACCAAGGCGTTGGCGTGGCGCTTTATTGCCTGAAAGTGCGAAGGTATGTTTTGAAGTTCTAAACCCTGAAAAACGGCCTGTGTCCGCGACCGCTGATGGGTTTGAAGTTCGCGACGTTGCAAAGGTTGAAGTTGAAATTGACAAGAAGCAGTCACTTAACTTGCTTTTTGATCACGACCATCAGTTGGAAGAAAGAATTTTAAGGGAACAATTCATCCCTTAAGTTTCCTAAAAAGTGCGGTGTAGCTTAATACCAACGTTTGTCACCAAGTCAGCATCTGCATCGTGTTTATTATGACGCGTAATACCCGCTTTAATTCCAACGCTGTTGCTAACGCCGTTTTCACTATTAAGGATTAGGGTATAATTAAGCTCTGCGTCAATCTGGCGACCTTGTGGCGCTAGAGATACGGCTTCATTTATGACAGTGATGTTTCCATCTATATCCCGCGCCGTTGGAACACTCAAATTTGCTTTACCTGAAACAATTCGAAGCGGTTGAGAGACAGAAAATGTTAACTTGTCTGTCGCGCCCTTAAGTTTACCAGCGAAGCCATTTGAAAAAACATTTAACAGCTTAGTTTGAGAAGTTGCCATTGCGACTGAGAAAGCCTCACTTTTCAAATTCGAAATCGAGCTTACTAAACCCATGCTTTGTGCCCGACCTTGTGTATGGCCGCGGCTATAGCTAGCAAAAAGATTAACATTTTTTGTAAGGTTATATTTAGCTGACATACTCGCAAAGTTGGTCACATTGTTCCCTTGGAATGCAAAGGCACCTTGACTGTAAGAGTTTAACAAACTTCCTCTTTCAAACATTTGGCCAGCATTGAAAGACATGCGGAATTTTGGCGAAAACTGGTAATCGGCCTCAACAGAAGCAACCATTTGAGTGGTATCGCTTCTTAAAGAAGTCACATCAGATGATAATGATTTTCCGGTTGTTAATCCATAGGTCGCACGCAAACTTAGTTTTTTTCCAAACTTGCGGGTCGCCGACAAACCCAGGTCACCGCCTGCAAAAGACATATACGGATTTTCCAAAGCGTGGCGTGCAGAGATTTGTTTGATTGATTTCGCAACTGATTTATCCATTGCGGCCAAACCAACATGTTGAGACACGGGTTTTCCAACTGATGCTTCCACTTGTGTCGTATCGCTAACAACCGAGGTCAGTGCGAAAAAACCACCATTGGAGTTCACTGTTCCAGCATCCACCCATTTTTCAGGCGCATTACCAAACTCCAAACTGGTCACTGGGCTTAGGGATGTGAAGCTTGTGCTTTCAACGGGTGAAATTTTCATCCACTCAATCAAATCTGAATCCATTTCATGATGGCTAACCTTGGAAGCCAGATCAACTTGGTAAGCGCGATCAAACTCATCAAGTGCCATTGTAGACTTTAAAGCAACACTATTTATCAGCGCGCTAGAGAAAGCCGGGTCAAAGATTACATTTGTATTTGAAGCAGTACCAAAGGAGCCGGTGTCGATTGCTGCACCAGCGGGAATATATGCAGCACCGTATGGTGTTAAGGCATTTTCTACGTCTAATAAGCCGTGGCCGTAAATATCATCAATACCTGCGTCACCCAAATCACGCGCTGTTGTCAAAAGAATAGTCGCAATTTCATTTCCGGTTAAATGCGGCGCGTTTTCCTTTAGCAAGGCCGCGGCACCAGCGACAAGAGGCGCTGCGAATGATGTACCACTTTGATTTATAACTGAACCGTTTGTCGCTAAGGCAGCAATGCCTTCGCCAGGTGCCACCAAAAAGTGGTTTTTAGAGGCGCCGGCTTTGTTTGAAAAGCTAGATATAACGTTATTGCTATCAACAGACCCAACCGAGATAACTTGTCCAGGTCCAGTAAATGCCCCCGCATAGCGTGCCGGATATTCTGGGTTATCGAAGCCGCGGTTTCCGGCAGCTAAAACAAACAACATTCCGTCATCAACACCAGCGCTCATTGAATCAATAAAGCCGAAAGAAGGGGCCCTTGATCCGGCAATACTCATGTTTACAATGTCTGCATTCCGTAAAATGGCATAATCAATTGCCATTTTCAATCGATCTGACGTAAAGCTACCAACTGGATCGTCGGCTTTGATTGCCAAAATATTTGCGTTGTAAGCAATTCCGGTCATACCCAAGTTATTACGAGCGGCCGCAATAACACTTGTTACGCCCGTTCCGTGACCAACTTGGTCTGTGACATCATCAGTGTTCGTAACAACAGATTTACTGTGCACAGACACAACATCAGAAAATTCGCTTAAGCTAGAATTTAAACCTGTATCAATAACGGCTACAGTAACGCCCGTTCCCGTGATACCCATGTTATGAGCATGATCAGCGTTTACGGTTTGAATGACTTGTAAGTTGGAACCTGCGGTATAGGTACTTGATGACGTACTGCCCGACCCGTTTGAGCTTCCTCCACCAGTACAAGCAGAGACAGTGGTCAAAGCCAACAAAAGCGCACAGCTTTTTACTTTACCAACAACAAGCAAACGCTCTTTAATTAGATCAAGTTTTGTCAACATTTTCCACCCCAGAACACCCGAGTTGCCAATGATACATTTGGCAACGTTAAACACAGTTTCCTCAGCGAACATGTTATTGGTTGTCGCTGTGTCACTGGAAGATTAAGGGCGTTCACCTATTAGTTGCTTATTAACTAGAGGTTTATTCGTGCAATGGAAGACATTGTTACTCAGAACCCACATATTTTACATAAAAATTGTTTTTCTTTGGCAAATTGCACAACATAGAGTGTTTGGATGAAAATGCCGTTGTATTTTAGGTGATATTTACGAATCTGGTAAACACGCAACATATGGCAAAACACAATTGAACAATCCGTTTTAAATCTATGTTTAGTATTGATAAATATGAACTATCTTAAAGCCTCACCCTTGTTCGTTGAGCCTATTGTATGCCGTAGAAATCGGGTGAAAAACGTAAGTGTTGGGCAAAACCTTCATTTTATAGCTCATGAATGTGCAACCCTTGCCTATCAACATCGCCTATAGTTTGATAAACGCTTAAGGTGTATCTGATAACAACTAGCTTCAGCGGAAATCCACGGACACCATTATGGACAAACATTCAGTTTCAAAAGTCGTACTTGCCTACTCAGGGGGGTTAGACACCTCTGTTATCCTTAAATGGCTTCAAGTAGAGTATGACTGTGAAGTTGTTACCTTCACTGCGGATTTGGGTCAGGGCGAAGAACTTGAACCAGCACGTGCCAAGGCAGAGCTTATGGGGGTCAAAGACATTTTTGTCGAAGA
>JBMYWL010000001.1:36989-39002 GCA_049607365.1 Alphaproteobacteria bacterium
GAACCAGCACGTGCCAAGGCAGAGCTTATGGGGGTCAAAGACATTTTTGTCGAAGATCTACGTGAAGAGTTTGTTTCTGATTATGTGTTTCCCATGTTCCGCGCCAATGCAGTGTACGAAGGTGTGTATCTATTAGGCACATCCATTGCCCGCCCGCTAATTTCCAAACGACAAATTGAAATTGCCCAACAAGTTGGTGCAGATGCTGTATCACATGGTGCGACGGGTAAAGGTAATGACCAAGTTCGGTTTGAGTTAGCGTACTACGCACTTCAACCTGACATCAAGGTCATTGCGCCTTGGCGTGAATGGGATCTGGCAAGCCGTACAAAACTAATCGAATTTGCAGAAAAGCATCAAATTCCTGTGCCAAAAGACAAGCGCGGTGAAGCACCATTTTCAGTTGATGCGAACCTATTGCATATATCGGCCGAAGGTAAAGTGCTTGAAGACCCTGCAGTTGAAGCGCCAGAATATATTTATTCACGCTCTGTCTCACCAGAAGAAGCACCAGACAAACCTGAATATATAGAAGTTGAATTCGCAAAAGGCGACCCCGTTGCCATTAACGGTGTACAGTTAACACCTGCAAGTTTGTTGACTGAATTAAATCGCTTAGGCGGTAAGCATGGCATCGGTCGCTTGGACCTGGTTGAAAACCGTTACGTCGGCATGAAATCACGTGGTGTTTACGAAACACCTGGTGGAACGGTTCTACTAGCTGCACACCGTGCGATGGAGCAACTGACTTTGGATCGTGGAGCTGCCCATCTTAAAGATGAGATTATGCCAAGATATGCTGAAATCATTTACAATGGTTTCTGGTTCAGCCCAGAGCGCGAAATGATTCAGGCAATGATCGACAAGAGTCAGGAACAAGTTTCAGGAACAGTTCGTTTGAAACTTTACAAAGGCAACACCTACGTTTGCGGTCGTACATCACCTTATTCACTTTATTCAGAAGCACACGTGACGTTTGAAGAAGACTCAGTTTATGACCACAATGACGCTGGTGGATTTATCAAACTAAACGCCCTACGTTTGCGCCTACTTTCAGCACGTAATCAACGATAGATTTGGAATTAAAAAATGAGCACAAAACCAAAATTTCCAAACAGCGCAAAACCAAAAACGCAAATGGTTGATGACGAACAACAGGAAACACGAAGCACCCTGTACCAAGTCATCATCGAGCTAACGCGTGCAGCAGGCCCTAATAAAAGTGTGACTGCACAACAGGTTGCACAATCTTTTCGACCACCACAACCAGATGAAAAACCTGGCGAAGAAGTTTGGCGAAAAATTGTACGACAAGTACGTGCTGAAGCGGTGGGACTAGCCCGTAAAGGCCATGTAGATATAGTCAGAAAAGGTGAGGTTATTGACCCCGCCGTTCCTTTCAAAGGGCTTTATAAAATTAAGCAAAAGCCTGAGTAAGCCAAACTACTACTTCAAGAACGCATAAGATTTTTGAAAAGTAAATGTAGGTTTGACGGTTTCATCTTTTCGAAGTGAAGCCGTCATCGCGGGTTCAGTAACATTCACTGGAATTGTTAAATCAAACCCACTGCTGTTCTCAGGCTTCATAGAAACAACAGTTGGTAATTCAAGATTCTTCATTTGAATTGGAACAGTCACCCGTAAACTTGCCGTTGAAAGTTCTTTTGGTTCGTAAGCACTTCCAAAGTTCACGGTAGATTTCAAAAAAGGTACTGATGCGACAAGGTTTCTTGCCAAATCTTTTACCAATGGCGATTCTTTGGTCTTAAACTCAATCGAAACCGCGGCCACAGCAGAACCAGCACAATATTGCTTGTTGGTTTTCCAACAATCGCTTTCACCAAATATCATTGGCTCTATTTGGGCAGTGCTAACAAAGCTACCAATCAACACAACATCATCCGCATGGCTTTCAGCCACACTGACTGCCCAAGCAAACAAGCATAGTGAAAGAACAATACACGTAAATCGAGGACTGTTGGACAAACTTCCAGTGTTACTCAAATTTTTAAT
>JBMYWL010000002.1:0-22061 GCA_049607365.1 Alphaproteobacteria bacterium
CATTCAATGAGTGTAAGTTTGCGAATCACTGATTTCTGGTGGTGATTCGTATCGTTAATTCGTGAATTCCGCAGAGTTTCAACAAAAGTTTACATTAAAAGTAGTGCTGTTTGCGCAACTTGTTCAGAGGGGTCCTGAAGCTCAGATGTGGGGAACATCTTTCAGGACTAAAGACCAACATGTTTTGTCGGTCTTAAAGGGTGAACAAGGGGCAGTTGCAAAGGTGCTGAATTTCAGATTGTGGCGCTTATTTTTAAATGCCACGTCCTGATACTCAGGGGAATTATTATCATGCCGTTACACGGTAGTTCATTTTCACAAACGGAATTTCCAAATCCCTTAGATCGTGTCGAAGATTTGATGTTCGACAGTGACTTGCAAATTGCGCGCACTGACGATCAAGAACTTGTTCTTTCTTATCCAGGCCTTTGGACAACTCACCACATTTACATGGCTTGGCATCGTGACGCCCAGCTGCTTCATCTTTCATGTGGACTGGACATGCACGTTCGTGGCGGTCAGCGCGCGAAAATTGATGAGCTGATCTCAATTGTTAACCAGCGCCTGATTGTTGGTCACTTTGAAGTTTGCGCTGAGAGCAAATGCATCAGCTTCCGTCACGGTTTATTGCTGCGCGGTCAAGGTTCTGTTTCAACAGAGCAAATCGAAGATCTGGTTGATATTACTGTTAATGAGGCTGACCGCTTTTACCCAGCTTTTCAGTGGGTTATGTGGGGCAACCGCGAACCAGCAGAAGCGCTAGAAGCGTCACTATTAGACACTGTTGGCGAAGCTTAAGGCCAAAGCCATAAGCTTCTAGTTCATAAGTTAATAACTTGTATATTGGTCGCTAAAGGCCAATATAAGACTTATGGATAAGACAATTGAATCAAAGCTTGTTGCAGCCGCTTTACAGCTTGCTGCACAGGGCCAGTGGCAAGACGCCAATTTGGCATCAATCGCAAAAGCAGCTGACCTTCCCCTGTCGGCGCTTTTTGGCAAATACCGCTCAAAATCAAACGTGTTGGATCTGGTCGAGGCTGACCTGAATGAAAAAGTCCTGACAGATGTTGGGGAGCTTGATGACACGACATCAACACGAGACCGCTTGTTCGATTTGTTTATGACGCGTTTTGAGGTTATGAATGACAATCGGGATGCCTTCCTGAACCTTTACACCTGCAAATCAAGCCAAACAAACCAAGGTTTTAGCGCATTTTCAAAATCAAAAGACAGTATCCGATTTTTGGCAGAGTGCGCGGGCATTGACACCAGCGGTCTTAAAGGCAAAGCAAAAGCCATAACCCTCACTTACATCTATCAACATGTGTTGACGACTTGGGCCAAGGACGACAGTGAAGATTTAGCCGCGACCATGAAGGTTCTGGACACCCAATTGTCTAAAGCGGAAAACTGGGCGATTGAAATTAGAAACTTCAATCTGGAGTCAATATTCAAAAAGAAAACCGGACAGACAGAGCCAGAAACAGAGCCAGAAACAGAGCCAGAACCTGAATCAGAATTTGGAAATGGTGCATCTCAAGCGCCAGAATAAATAGCCTAGACGGATGTTGGTAATTTAACCGACACTTTCAAACCGCCCATATCTGACGCTTCAAGCTCTATGGCTCCACCATGCTTACGCACAAAGTCCTGAACAATCGACAAGCCTAAGCCCTGCCCACCAGTTTTGGAGTTGCGCGAGGACTCCATACGGTAAAATGGTTGAAAAACCTTGTCATACTCTGTTGTCGGTATGCCCGGACCATCATCTTCAACCACAATCAACACCGACGTTTTTTCATAGGTCAAAGAAACCCTGAATTTGTTGGCGTACTTCCGGCAGTTTTCAATCAAGTTTTGAAGGCTCCGCTCAAAAGCATGCTTTCGAAGTGAGATTAGTCGGCCATTTTCAACCTTTTGAAACACAGAGAAAGTAACAGTCGCTGCGTCACCAACACTGGTCGCGAGCATGTCGTTGATGACCAGTTCAACATCCAACAGGCCCAAATCTTCACGTGTTTCACTTTCCGCAAATGACAGATAAGAATCGATCATTCGCTCCATGTCTGCAACATCACGGTTCAGGTTCTGCGCCAAGGTTTTGTCCGACAACATGGCCAGTTCCAACTTCATGCGCGTTAAAGGCGTTCTTAAGTCGTGACTGACACCCGAAAGCAAAGCCGTGCGTTGTTTTATGTAACGGTTCAGGCGTTGCTGCATACCAATGAAAGAACGCGTGGCCATGCGAACGTCAGATGCACCTTCCAACGGTAAACTGTAATCGTGACCACGTCCAAACCGTTCAGCGGCCTTGGCAAGTCTGCGGATGGGCCGGATTTGGTTGCGCATGAAAAGAGCTGCCGCCCCAAACAACAGCAAAGAAGCGCCCAGCACCCAAGCTGCGATTTTGTAGGCTGTGGAATAAACCAGCATTTCCCGTCGAATTTCAAAAACCAGAACACCCGCCGGTTCTTCCAAGGCAATTTGTACGGTCACTTTTTCAGAGTTGCTGATGCTATTAATTTCATACGGCTTTCCAATTTTGTCGAGAAAACCGGACAAGCGTTGGTCCAACAAACCACCCGGATGACGCTTCATGCTCAACAAACGCTCCAGTTTTTCTGAGGGCCGGAAGCTAAGATCCAACTTTTGTGTTTGCCGTGCCAGTGCAAAGACCTCCCCCTGTTGAAAAGGGGTTTGTGCGCGTTCAAACATAAAAACACTGGTAGAAATGTCACCCACAACACTTTCAGCCAAGTTATCTGCCAGCCGTAAATAGTGCCGTTCGTACAAAACAATCAGTGTGACCAACTGCAAGGCCAGCAATGGCACAAGCAAAATCAACATGCTTCGCGCCATAAGGGATTGGGGCACAAAGGGTTTTAGAAACAGAAACGGACGACCCAGCTGTTTTAACGAGCCGCGCAATAAACGAGATCGACGAAATGTCTTAAGACGGGCACCAAATCCGCCCTTGGAACCACTCATGTTGTCCAACCCAACATAAGTCGGTAACCCAAACCACGAATGGTGTGAATATGTTTAGGTATTTTGGGGTCCGGTTCAATTTTACGACGTAACCGCCCAATCTGAACATCAATCGACCTTGGGCTGGAGGGTATGGGTGCCGATGCTGCCAAATCTTCTCGCCCCACCGGCTCTCCATTGGCCAAAGCCAACTGACTTAACAAGTGCAACTCAATCGGTGGTAGTTTCATGGCAACGCCGTCACACAGAAGTTCCAGACTTTCTGGGTTGAAAACAAAATTGCCAAATTTCACGTCATCGCTTGTTTTTATTTTTTCTTCAATGGCTGGTGCACGCCGAATGATAGAACGTAATCTGGCCAGCAATTCGCGTGGCTCAAAAGGCTTGGGCAGATAATCATCCGCGCCCGTTTCCAACCCAGTTATCCTGTCGTCCAGTTCACCCTTCGCGCTTAAAAGCAAAATTGGAACTTTGGCGATTGTCTCCTCCTGTGCGCGTAGCCAGTTTGTAAGCTCCAGACCGCTTTCACCCGGCATCATAATGTCCAACACGATTAGGTCGAAACACAAACTTTTTAGCTGATGGCGTGCCGCAGCTGCGTCTTCGGCAGTGCTTACAATGAAACCGTGCTCTTTCAGAAACCGAGACAGCAAATCCCGCAAACGCTCATCATCGTCAACAACAAGAATGTGGTGCTGTTCAGACATGTCAAACATCTCCCTCAGGTTGATCGCTTTTTCTGGTTTCCTACAGCAGAATTACGGCCAGTCGAAGTGCGTCCAGTCGAAGTGCGTCCAGAAATTTGCTCCAGAACAACCCTAAAGCCTTCAACCGCGTCTTGGCCAACTTGGTCGAACGCAGTTGATAAAAGGTTGAATTGGCTGGCCAGCAGCTGGCCTTCGAGTTCTTGGCCTTTGTCTGTCAAAAGCAAGTGGCGTTTGCGTTTGTCGTCTGTTCCGTGTGCTTGCTCGATGTAACCTTGATCGATCAGGGTTTTTAGGACGCGCGCCAAACTTTGCTTGGTGATCTGCAAAATCTCCAGCAATTGACCAACGGTTATGCCAGAGTTTTGACCCACAAAATAAATGACGCGGTGGTGGGCCCGACCAAAGCCAATTTTGTCGAGAATCCGGTCAGGTTCGCCCGTAAAATCACGATAAGCGAAAAACAGAAGCTCTATAGCTTCGCGCAGGTTCTCTTCACGAAGGAATAGCGGGTTTGAATTTGATTTTATGTCAACCATGTTGACTTATTTGCAGCCTTTTGTTACCGAAAACAAGAGCTTTATGATTGTTTCGTTCACAAAAAGCAATTTTGACGCAGAATTATGAGTTTTTACGCTGATTGGCTTTGGCAAATCCCGTTCTGAAATGATTTTGGGGCGTGACTGTCAGGCACAGCACTTTTAACAGGGATATGAAGATGACGATGATTCCTTTTGATGATCGCGACGGCGTTCTTTGGATGAATGGTGAGTTAAAGCCTTGGCGTGATGCCAAGTTGCACGTTTTAAACCACGGACTACATTATGCATCGGCTGTCTTTGAAGGCGTACGTGCCTATGGCGGTGAAATTTTCAAACTGCGCGAGCATACTGAGCGCCTGTTTTTCTCTGCTGACACCATGGGTTTTGAAATTCCCTACAGCATGGAAGAAATTGATGACGCCTGTAATCAGGTCATCAAGGAAATGAACATCACCAACGGCTACTTGCGCCCAATCGCGTGGCGCGGCTCAGAGATGATGGCCGTGTCTGCGCAGAAGTCAAAAATCCACGTTGCAATCGCAGCTTGGGACTGGCCAACTTATTTCACAACCGAGCAACGTTTGGCGGGCATTCGTATGGACTGGGCCATGTACAAGCGTCCATCACCAGAGACCATTCCGTGTAAAACGAAAGCCGCGGGCCTATACATGATCTGCACGCTTTCAAAGCACGCTGCCGAAGCAAAAGGCTATGCGGATGCTTTAATGCTCGATTGGCGCGGGTATGTGGCTGAAGCCACGGGTGCGAACATCTTCTTCGTTAAAGACGGTGAAATTCACACGCCTGACCCAGATTGCTTCTTGGACGGCATCACCCGTCGCACTGTCATCGACTTGGCAAAAGCACGTGGTTACAAAGTTCAGCAACGTCACATTATGCCGGAAGAACTGGCCAATTTTGACGAGGCTTTCCTTGTTGGTACTGCTGTTGAGGTTACACCGATTTCTGAAATTGGTGAGCACACTTTCAAACCCGACCAAGTGACTAAGACACTGATGCAGGATTATGACGATCTGGTTTTCAACCGCGCCAGTGCGTAGGATATCTGACGCCTAAACAATTTTAAGCGACAAAAAAGGGGCAGCCAAAATTTGGTGCCCCTTTTGTTTTTCAAGTCATCCCCAATGGAATAGGTTTTAGCTTAATTGTTGGCGACGCTTGTTTATATGCTTGTCCATAAAACGCATGACCTGATTAACGCCACCGTTTGAATAAGCCGAACGATATTCACCGCGCAGCTGGTTTAACAAACTTAAACCCGCGACTTTAATGTCCAAAATCTTGTAAATTCCGCCTTCGCTTTCAGCGCGCCAATTGGTGATAACACTCTGAGAGCCGCGCTTATACTCCACGTCAACAAACACGGTGTTCGGGTCCGAACGGTCACGTTTTGCACCAACAACGCGGTAAGACTGACCATCGTAGTCAGAGAACCACCAAACAAAGTCTTCGACCATCAGCTCGCGGAATTTCACAAGGAACGCCTGCTTTTGCTGGTTGTTCATGCGACGCCAAATTGTACCCAGCGCCAATTGACCCAACTTCGCTGTGTTAAAGCGTTGGTCAATAATCTGCGTGGCGTATTGACGACGGGTCGCCAAAGGAAACGCGCGGTTACCCACGGTTTGAATTGTGTATGCGGCGAGCGATTGCATGGTTGCAACGGGTTGCTCTTGAGCTGAGGCAGTGGGTACGTCAGCCAACCAAGCGCCAGCACCACCTGCAACCAAGGATAAGGTTACACCGCTTGTAAACGATTTAAGTACCGAACGTCTTAACATCTAAACTCAATTCCCTATTTCTAATGCTTTAACCAAATTCATTCACACATATTATACATGCGACTGTGTGATGAATTGGGCACTTAAGTGCCGAAAAGATCACATTCAAAAAACCTGATATCAGATTCGCTCTCGCTTAGCCAATACCCAGTGGTTAATTTTTCTCAATAGATACGAATTTGAATACCGCTTGTTTTTTAGGGCATTCAAAAAGACATAAATTCACGACTCTAAGCTGCGACGAGGTCTTTGCATATCTTTACACGGCTATTGTATCTATAGGTTACTATACCAGAGAATTTTGAAGCTAAGCTGAACGGCCAAGTAAAAACAGAGCCATAAAGCCGTTCAATCAATTGATCGCAAAACCCAATCAAGGAATGGTATACCCACATGGTACAAATTGCCGACCGCTTATCACGCATTAAACCTTCACCGACTATGGCCGTGACCCAAAAAGCACGTGAACTGAAAGCCGCTGGTGAAAAAGTTATCGGACTGGGTGCAGGCGAGCCCGATTTCGACACACCAGACAACATTAAAGACGCAGCGATTGCAGCGATTAAAGCTGGTGACACAAAATACACCAACGTTGATGGTACACCCACCCTTAAGCAAGCCATTATCGCCAAGTTCAAGCGCGACAACAACCTGACTTACACAGCCGACCAGATTACTGTTGGCACCGGTGGCAAGCAAATTTTGTACAACGCCTTTATGGCAACCCTAAACGATGGTGACGAAGTTTTGGTTCCGGCACCGTACTGGGTGTCATACCCCGACATGGTTCTGCTTGCTGGTGGCGAACCGAAAATCGTTCGTTGTTCTGAAAACGCTGCGTTTAAAATTACACCTGAAGACTTGGAGCAATCAATTACCAGCAAAACACGCTGGTTGATTTTGAATTCGCCGTCCAACCCTTCTGGTGCTGCCTATACAGGCGATGAGCTTAAAGCTCTGGCCGACGTTCTACTGAAACACCCACAGGTCATGGTTTTGACCGACGATATGTATGAGCACCTTGTGTTTGACCAGTTTGACTTCAAAACAATCGCTGAAGTCGCACCGGAAATGTACGAGCGTACCCTTACCATGAACGGTGTTTCAAAAGCATATTCCATGACAGGTTGGCGCATTGGTTACGCCGCAGGTCCTGCACCTTTAATTAAGGCCATGGCGAAAATTCAAGGGCAATCAACGTCAAACCCAAGCTCTGTGTCACAAGCAGCAGCTGTTGAAGCTTTGAACGGAACGCAAGATTTCATTCCACAAAATCAGGAACTGTTCCAAGGCCGTCGGGATTTAGTGGTTGATCTGTTAAACCAGTGCGACGGACTTACATGTCGAGTGCCAGAAGGTGCGTTTTACGTTTACCCTTCTTGTGCAGGTGTCATTGGCAAAACCACACCAAAAGGCAAAAAAATTGAAGGTGATGGTGACTTCGTTGCTTACTTGCTGGAAGACCATCTGGTTGCTGCCGTACAGGGTGAAGCCTTTGGCCTAAGCCCCTACTTCCGTATTTCATATGCCACTTCATCTGAAGCTCTAACCGAAGCTTGCGGGCGTATTAAAGCCGCTTGCGCTGCTTTAGTTTGACCCTAAAGCCTTAACAATACCATGGAGCGTGTTGATTTCCTGAGTGGTTAAGTCAGCACGCTCAAATATGTTGCGAATGTTGCGTTCCATACGCGGACGCTTTTCAGGCAGTTCCAAAAAGCGCGTTTCACGCAAATTTGCGAAAAGCCTGTTACAGAAATTGTCCAGCTCCTGCTTTGTCGCGGGCGGTTCCCCCACATCAGTTGTGGCAGGACCAGACATGTGGTCAAACACCTGAAACAATTCATAGCCAACCAAAAGCACCGCTTGCCCCAAATTTAGCGAGGTGTTTTCAGGGTTTAAAGGCACATTGATAATGCCGTTGGCACGGGCAACTTGCTCATTTTCCAAACCTGAACGCTCTCGACCGAACATTATGCCGGTCTTTTGGGTGTGGCATACACGTGCCTGAATTTCGTTTGCCGCTGAACTTGGCGTCCACACTGGCTTCACCATGTCCCGTTTGCGTGCTGTTGTTGCCAACACAAAATTCAGGTCCGCTAAAGCTTCATCCAATGTGTCGTAGATCGTGGCTTGTTCAACAATGCTTTCAGCGTTTGCAGACATGGCTAAAGCAGCGGGGTTTGGCCAACCATCACGCGGGGCAACAATTCGAAGGTCAGTCAGCGCACAATTCATCATGGCACGGGCACAAGCACCAATGTTTTCGCCCATCTGCGGTTCAACCAAAATAATAGCAGGTAGGGTAACAGCAGGTTGTGTGATGACAGATGCATCTTTGGCCAAGTCGTTCATGAAATTGCAAATGCCTTTGAATTGAAAAGGGCCGGAACCCAATTGTATTGAGCCCGGCCTTCAGTTTTTTGGATTTGGTTAGTCTTTTAACGTGGGTGGCATCAACCGAAGCATCTGACCACCCACTTATATTTTGACTTTAGAAGTCGTAACGAACGCCAAGTGAACCTTTGTGCTCGCTAACACTGCTGCCACCGTTGAAGTCATAGTCACCCATGATCATCAGGCCAGAGTCTAGCTCGTAGTTCAAACCAAGGCCCAGATTGAATGTCACATCCGGTAGATCACCTTCGATTTGGAAGTCAGCAACACGGTTCAAACCAGTGGCGCCTGTTCCAACGAAGTGAGCCTGAGTGTTCATTTTCTGACCAGCGATCTTCTTTGAAAGATTAGCACGCGCTTCTGGAACCAAAGTACCGGCTGCGCTACGGATCGGCATACGTACCTGAACACCAATTTTCGCATCAGCGTCAAAGTGTGAGCTGTCTTCCATAACCAGTGCGAGGTCTGTTTTTCCTGTTGCGGTTTCAGCAAAACCAGGCATCTTCATGTAGTTCAAACCAAGACCAACCGATGGCTGAATTTCAAGACCATACTCGTTCTTGTATTCTTGGGTAAGACGAACATTTGTTGAGAACTGGTGCGTTGTAGATTTGCCGTTGAAGGTAGATCTACCTGTACCGCCGTTTTCAACAACACTGTTGTCGAATGAACGCTCACTTTCAGCAGAACCGTAGTTGTAGACAAAGCTAGAGTCGATGTTCAACACTTGTGCCGGAATGCTCAAGTAACCACCCAAACTCGCGTTGAAGCCCTTGGTTGATCCTTTAGAGTTAACGTCAGCGCTGCTCGCACCGATACCGCCAACCAAACCAGCTGTCATCAAGCCCATGCGACGGTCCATACCGATTAGACCAGCGAATGTTGTACCTTTGTGAGAGGCAACACGAGATTTGCTGTTGTTGGTTGAATACACTTCCAACGAACCCCAAAGATCACCACTGTCACCACGGTTTGCCCGACAGTTTGCTTCACCAGCAGACTGCATGGTGCCACACCATTCTTTATCGTCGATACGGTCCATAACCTTGCTACCAACGTGGTTAGCATATGAACGCGCTGACAAATAAGCTGCATTATAAAACTCTGAACTTACAGCATCTGAAGCAGCCTGCGCAGTTCCAGCAACATTCATCACGCCAATCAACTGTGTCATTGTTGGAGACAAACCAGGCGGCGTATTTGCAGATTGAGACGCAACAAGGTGTGCGTAAATCTGGTTTCCGTTCAAATCAAGACCGGGCTGGTTCAAACCAGGTGTCACTGCAACTGGTGCAAATGATGCACCCATCAACAAAGTAACCTTACCGTCGTTGTATTCAACAGAATAATCTGTGAAGCCAGATGAAGGTGCGACGTTAAACGTTCCGTTCACAACAGACGCATCTACAACGTCAACCTCAAAATACTGCCCCTGTGCCAAGGCTGATGTTGGCACAACTTCAATTGTTGCACCTGAGTCAATTGTTGCGAAACCCGCAACATTGATCATATCCGCAAATCCGGTAACCGGATCAACGTTTACAACAACAGTACTGCCGTCTTCAAACGTTGCGTTTCCTGTCACATCAAAGTCACCAATTTGATCATGATCAACAGCAGAAACTTCACCGCCATCTGCAACAATCAAATTGCCATTAATTGTACCGTTGGTGTGTAGGTGTCCACCGCTACCGACAGTTACAGGTGCGTTAAGCAAGGTGTTTAAAATGCTTAAGGTACCGTTTGAAACATTTGCACTTCCAGCTGTAAACGCGCTGTTTATGTTCATGTCACCGCCATCAACAACTAGATTCTGTACGGAAACTTGTGTGCCAGAATTAAAAGTACCACCACTAACGGATAGGGTTGCCAAGCCACTTTGGCTTGCAGCCATAGACCAGGTTCCTGATGTGACATCGATGTTTTCAAATTCGCGAATTTGCGATGAGTTATCATTGATTTGCATCAATCTTCCCACACCAGCGCCCGCAAGCTCAATCGTGTCACCACCACCAACTGTGTGGGCGCCACCAAGAATGGTACCCGCCGTGCCGGCTAAGAACAAATTCGAACCTTCAAGTATGAAGCGGTCATCATCGTCACCCAGGTTAACGATGCCAGAAACAATTCCAGAGTTTTGGAATGTGTCAGAACCACCGCCCAAGTCGATCATAACAGGTGTTGTGTTGTTAAACCCAGAATGTGTCGAACGGATCACGCCGTCGTTTACAAAAAGGTCATTGTACGAACTGAAGTCGATACTGCCTTCAATTTCACCCGTAGCTGTGTTGTGCAAGCTTGGGGTAGAACCGGCTACCGCATCCTGCAACGAGTCAATTTTGAAATCGCCACCAAGGGTTGCGCTGTTTTTAACGTTAGACAAAAGAGTCATGCCGTCAAAATACATGGAACCGTCATTGATGCTGACACCATTTACAAACGAAACCGTGTTCGCCATGCCGGTTGAACTGTTCATTGTCCAAGTACCGGAACCTTGCTTAATCAAGGTTTCGAAGTTGGCGATTCTTTCAGCGGTTACGGCTGATGTACCGTTAGAGCCGTCCAAACGTAGAACATCACCAATTGGTGTAATCATATTGTTCGGGTTGTTTGGGTCCTGATATGGCGTTAAATCTTCAGCGCCACCATCAATTGTAATCGCGCTTGAGTTTTGCATGCTCGGTACGTAGTCAATCGCGTGAAATTCATCGTTTCCGGTGCCCATTTCAATACGGCCTGTAAAGGTCTGACTATTTTGGAAATAGTCGTCATCTTCACCCATATTGATTACGCCGGAAAGACTACCATCATTATAGAACGAGTCGTTACCTGTACCAGCCTGGAAGTCATTTGAGAACGTCGCAGTACCACCAGAGATGATACGTACTTCGTCATCACCATCGCCCATGTTAACCGTGTTAGCGTTCGAAATGGAAGCGTTGTTGGTAATAGTACCAGCGATGTTCAACTGGTCATTACCTGCACCAAAATGAATTTTCGAATCGTTGATTGTACCCGCTTGGCCCAAACTGGTCTGACCGTTCGCGTTCTGAACGTTGCTAGGACCACCGATATTTAAAATATCGTCGTTTTCACCCAACTGGATATCAGCAAATCTCAAATCACCAGCATTCACAATGCTAGAGTTCTGAGCATTCGCTTCAGATTTAATTGTAATCTCAACCGTTGATGCATCAGTGCCTGCCAAGGAATTTGGCACGTCTAAAATAACTAGGTCTTGGACGGTGTTTTGAACTTCAACCGAAACAGGGCCAGTTGATGATGAAAGGTCCAAGACTTCATCTGTATCTGTGTTGTCACACACAAAGTTGCTTAAGCTTCCGCCGCCCGAATCACACACCTGTGCTGTTACCGGAGCCGAAGCCAGAACAGCGAGCGTCAATCCGAGCGCTGATGTTCCAAAAAGAATGCGTTTCATATGATGAAACTCCAAATCCATATTTCTAAATAATTGCCCTAGGTTTAACACACGGTCGCAAACTGGAAATAAAAAAATCAATCAAATCAAAGACTAAGGAGGATTTGGTGAAGTGATATATCAAATATATTGGTGATTCGAATCAGAATCGCAAATCCAAACACCAGATGTGGTGCTTTGGGTGGAAAATGAATATTTTTGCACGAAACATCGCTTTTGACTCTGAAATTGGATTCGGTAGTAGAGTCGCACAAAATCAGACACAACGAATCGGGACTCTTCTAAATGAATCGATCCGTAAAATTTTCTATATATTTGAACTTTTTCCACCAAACACGATTTACGCGCGCTGCAAACCTCCGCCTAAATCACATGGTTGCGAACGTTGTTTTTACTCATTTTGCCATATGCAAATGTCAGTGCGGAAACTCAGGGTGAAATTCGCGAAATTGGCCTGAGTGAAACCCGAATATAAAGCGACAAACCCAAATTGAGATTGTGACACAACAGCCCCTGTAAACCGCGAATTGCATTGAAGTGTTTTGCAGCTTATACAAAAGTCGATTTTTTTCTGATAATATCAAGACGTCTCAAACATACATGCATATGTCCAGCAACTCTGAAAACAGCCAAAAAACCGAAGCTTTCACAAAACCGATTCTTATCGCGGCCTTGTATAAATTCAGTTCTTTTCCAGATTTTGAAGCCCGTCAGCCACAGATTTTGGCAGCCCTTCAAAAGCTAGAAATCAAGGGAACCTTGTTACTTGCTAACGAAGGTATGAACGGGACGATCGCCGGAAAGCCGGATGCCATTAAGAGTGCTATCCACTTTTTGAGTGCGGTTCCGGGCTTTTCAGACCTGGAATACAAAACGTCTGAAGCTACCGAAATGCCTTTTCTACGCCTTAAGGTTCGGTTGAAAAAGGAAATCGTGACCATTGGCGATGCCAAGGTTGACCCCAACAAAGCCGTTGGAACATATGTAAAGCCAGCGGATTGGAACGATCTTATCTCTGATCCAGAGGTATTGTTGATCGACACACGCAACGATTACGAAGTCGCCATAGGCACTTTTGACCATGCCATTGACCCGAAAACCACAAATTTCAGAGAATTTCCGGAATATATTCGCAAAGAATACAACCCCGAAGTGCACAAGAAAGTCGCCATGTTCTGTACTGGTGGCATTCGGTGTGAAAAAGCCTCTTCATTTATGAAAATGGAAGGGTTTGAGGAAGTTTATCACCTGAAAGGTGGTATTTTGAAATACTTGGAAGAGGTAAAGCCCGAAGAAAGCATGTGGAAAGGCGAGTGCTTCGTTTTTGATGACCGCGTATCTGTTGATCATGACCTGAAACCAGGCTCTTACACCCAGTGTTTTGGTTGCAGACGCCCACTTTCTGACGAAGACCTTCAGTCACCATCTTACGAACGCGGTGTTTCTTGCGCCTATTGTATAGACAGCAAAAGCGCGCAGGACCGCAAATCTTATCGTGAGCGCCAAAAGCAAATGGATTTAGCGAAACAAAAAGGTCAGAAACATCTGGGTTAAGCTTCAGCGCTGTCCCAAGAAACATGAAATATAACCATTTCATAAAAGCTGATTGCAGTTAAAGGTTGGACAGCCTATGGTTTACCTAATCAACACGAGGTAAATCCAAGTGGTAGTCCCAAAGATCATCAAGGTGGTCATCCAGAAGGCTGTCTTTTTAGATGTGTCTTATATAAGACTTGTTGAAAGTCTTACTGGAAGCAGAGCCGCCTATTCATTTTCCGGTCAGGCCGTACGGCCCAGACAACAGCAGACCGAAGCCGTTGGGAATCACCAATGGTAGAACAAGCTGGTGCTGTCACCACACCTCACCCGAAACACCAAAAGTCCAAGCTTCGCAACAAGTCCTTTGCGCGCATGAAAAGTCAAACCCCGACTTACGCAGCACTCGACCTTGGAACGAACAACTGTCGTCTTTTAATTGCCAAACCTGAATTACACCCGGGAAGTCGTAAGTTGGATCGCCCTTATTACGGTGAGTCCGGCATGCCGTTCCGCGTCATAGACGCTTTTTCGCGCATTGTTCGACTGGGCGAGGGTTTGGCACGTACGGGTAAGTTAAATGACCATGCAATAGAGCGGACCTTAACAGCCCTAACCATTTGCGCGTCAAAAATGCGCCGTCGTCGTGTTACCATGGCCCGCTGCATCGCCACTGAAGCTTGCCGCCGCGCCTTAAACTGTGACGACTTCCTGCGCCGTGTGCGTGAAGAAACGCAATTGAACTTAGAAATTGTCTCTGGTGAAGAAGAAGCCGCACTCGGGTTGATTGGGTGCCTACCCCTTCTGAACCACAAATTAAACAATGCGCTCATTTTTGATATTGGTGGGGGCAGCACGGAAATTTCTTGGTTGGCGAAAGACCAGAACAACGAGTTTGATTTGGTGGACACCATTTCAATTCCATTTGGTGTCGTGACCTTAACAGAATCATATGGTGGTCAGTACGACCCGAAGCGAACCGACGGTGGAACGTTGGATCCACGTGCTTACCAAGACATAAAACACCATGTCAGCAAGCAACTTGAGGCATTTGATGCCATACACAACATTGCCCAACACATGCGCGCAGGTAATGCGCAGATGGTTGGCACGTCTGGCACAGTGACAACCTTGTCTGGCATTCACTTACGACTGCGCCGATACGACAGGTCCGTCGTTGATGGCACTTATCTTAGCACCCACGATATGCGCAAAATTATGCACGAGCTGGGCCGCACAAGTAACAACGGCAGGGCTGCCTACCCCTGCATTGGCCCACGCAGATCAGATTTGGTTTTACCAGGTTGTGCCATTTTGGAAGCAATTCTTGATCTATGGCCAATCGAAGGACTTCGTGTTGCAGACCGTGGACTTCGCGAAGGCATGCTCTACACTATGGCAACAAACAATGTACAATCTTAAGATTTTAGAAATCATATGAAGAAACCACCTAAAAAGGTCGTCGCAAAAAAAGACCCCAGCAAACAAAGCCGCTTTTTTGGCGCGAATGCCAGCGCAAAAGGCGTGGCGTCTAACGCGAGTAAAGGCGAACAAGACCGGGACGTAACAGCTGGCCGTGACAAAACCGTTCGTGTTAAGTCTGCACGTGGCCGTAAATACTCCTCGACCCGCTGGTTGCAACGCCAACTTAACGACCCTTATGTTGCTGAAGCCCAGCGCCAAGGATACCGGTCTCGCGCGGCATTCAAATTGCTGGAAATGCACCAAAGCCACAAAATTTTCAAAAGCGGGCAAAAGGTGATTGATCTGGGCGCTGCCCCTGGTGGATGGTGTCAGGTTGCCGAAGCAATTGTTGGTGAACGTGGTAAAGTTGTTGGCATCGACATTCAGGAAGTTGAACCAATCGCCAACGTCCCCATGGTTCTGGGCGACATTAGAGACCCGAACGCTCAGGCAGAGGTCTTGGACCACTTGGGTGGAAAAGCAGACGTGGTTATGTCCGACATGGCGGCTTCATCAACCGGACACCGACAAACCGACCATATGCGCGTTATGGCACTTGTTGAAACGTCACTGGATTTTTCTGATGACACAATGGTGGAGGGTGGAACCTTCCTTGCCAAGGTCTTAACTGGCGGCACAGACACCGACTTGCTCAAGCGTCTGAACAGCAGTTTTAAAACGGTGAAGCACGTGAAACCAAATGCGTCACGTGCTGATAGCCGTGAGATGTATGTTGTAGCGTTGGGCTTTAAAGGCCCTTCGGCATAAAACCGAAGGACACCTGTTTTTAGTTCGAAAGATAGTTTAAGGGGTCAACCGCACGGCCATTTTGACGAACCTCGAAGTGCAGCTGCGGTTGAGATGCATTTCCAGTTTGGCCCGACAAGGCAATAAGCTGACCACGTTTGATTTTGTCGCCCTTGGCAACCTTCAAGGTGCTGTTGTTGGCATAAGCTGTAATCCAGTTGTCAGCATGTTTGACCAACAACAAGTTACCAAAACCTTTCAAGGCATCGCCAGCATAAGCAACAGTGCCGTCATCAGCAGCGCGGACCTCTGTGCCAACATCTACCGCGATGTTCACACCGTCATTCACCAAACCGTCGATTTTTGTGCCAAAGCTGGACAGCAAACGCCCGCGGGCTGGCCACGCAAACCTTTGGGTGCGATCAGGTGGTGGATCTGCCAAGGCAGAGTTATTACTTGAAGCCGTGGTTGTCGTCGTTGCCAGCTTGGTAGTGGTTGTTTGTGAGTTTGTTTGTGTGGGTGATGGCAACACAGGTCTTACAGGCTGTGTTGGTTCCGGTGAGGCAACAATCGACGTTGTTTGTGTCGCAGGTTGAGTTTGTTGACGGGGCACAACGGATGTTACAAGCCTTGGCTTTGAAACCGGTTTTGGTGGAACAGGTCTTAAACTAGCAGCGGTTGCTGGCGGCTGCGTAACGGTCGTGGTTGAACCCAAAGGAACAGGTAAAGCGGTTACAGTGTTTTGGCCGCCACTTGACAGGGATGGAATTGCGGCAGCTGGTGTTGTTGGCACCAATGACGGTTGTACTGGTTGGGTCGCAATGTTGGTCGCGCTAATTTGGCTTGCTGCGTTGGCACCCACACCTGGAATGAACAAGGCTTGGTCAACATAAATCTGAATTGGTATCGCCAAACGGTTTTCTTCAATTATGCCACGTGGGTCGACGCCGTATCTTCCCGCAATGCCAGCCAGGGTGTCACCCGGACGCACAACGTGCATGACTTTTCGACCAGCCGCTTGCTGAGCGTTGCCAATTGTTGGCTGATTAAAAGCGTTGGAGTTACCGCCGCTAGGTAACAGGATCGGTTGACGCGGTGCTGTTGGTTGAACAGGCAATGGCAAAGGTGTTGGCACGTTTGGCGCAACAATGCCACTCGCAGCGTAGGGGTCGAAACTGCCGTTGTTTGAAGGCTGGCTGAAAACAGGTGTGGTTGGGCTGGGTTGGGTTGGGCTGGGCTGGGCTGGTGGGAATGCATTCACCTGACCACTTTGGGCCTGCCCGCCTGGTATTACCAACTGCTGCCCGATGTAAATTATATTGCCACTTCCAAGATTGTTGGCCGAAGCCAACACACGGGCATCTACACCAAAGTCTCTTGAAATTTTGAACAGCGTATCACCGGACTTAACAGTGTAAGACTGCTGGGCAAATTCGTTAACCAAAGCACCCGGCAAATCACCGACCGAAAAAGTTGCTGCTTGGGCGTGTAAGCTTTGGGTTGCACCACACACAAGCAAAGCTGTCGCAGAAGCTGTGGGCAGTATGCGCGTGGCTTTCACAAAGCCGAATTTATAAAAGCTAATGTTTTTCAAAATACTATAAATTGCTGTCGACAAAGGACGTCCTAGCATTAAATCAAAAAAAATAAATTTAAGGTTAATGGATGTGTTTATATCACAATGCCAATACCTTACGAAGATAAGTTTAAGTGAAGATTTCCTAAACCCCACCAAATCGGGCCAAATCGAGCCAAATCAGGCGTGATTTATATCTTCAGTACCCGACAAGAGTGGCACGAACGCGGCTGGCGCAAGGCATTGGGAAACCAATTGTGACCCCTGTCGTTGGTACAACACAAGGCTTTGACTGCCACGCAATCCAACTGGCGCAATCAAGCGACCACCGTCGGTTAGCTGGGAAAACAGGGCGTCTGGCACTTTTTCACACCCCGCCGCAATCAAGATGCCGTCAAACGGCGCTTCAGCGGGCCAACCCAAATATCCGTCACCATGGGCGCACAAAACATTTGGTAAATTCAGTTTGTGAATGCGTTTAACCGCGGTAAGCGACAAGGCTTTCCAGCGTTCAATCGTAAAAACACGCGCCGCCAGCTTACCCAAAATTGCTGCCTGATACCCCGAGCCTGTACCAATTTCCAGCACACGCATGTGGGGTTTAATTGCCAAGCTTTGGGTCATCAGACCCACAACATCTGGCGCACTTAAGGTCTGACCACAGTCTATGGGTAGTGTTCTGTTCTCATAAGCCTGATCACGTAAAACTTCCGGTGCAAACAGTTCGCGTGGCACCTCTTCCAGCGCCCTTAGGGTTGCTGTGTCTGTAATGCCCGCTTTACGCAACGTCAAAATCATGCGGATTTTTGCGTTGGCAAACAATTGGTCAGTTGTGACGTTCATTAGTCCAGGTGACTTTGGTTAATGCCAAGCTTGCTGATAGAAATGCGCCCTTGCTCTACGGTCAACAAATCCGAGCTGTCAACCTGACGGTGTTCGCGTCTTAACATGTCAATGGAAACCGAAAGCTTGTTTTCACCTGTTTCGCGCACACTTAGTGACGGCTTAAAGTCATCTGTCACACGTCTGCCTTGATGGGTAAAATGAATTTCCGCTTGGTCCGAAAACAAAACTGGTGGGAAGTTTACGTTGTACACCATATCTTGTTGGTGTTTTTGGTTCCACAACAAGTCGACCACAGATTTCAAATGCGACTCGGCGATTTGCCATGGGATGTTTTTGGCTTCACCACTTAAAAAGCACTGGCTAAAGGCGATTGCTGGCACTTGGTGCAGGCGGGCTTCGAGCGCGCAGCCCACAGTACCGGAATAGCCAATGTCTTCAGCCAAGTTTGAACCGTTGTTTATGCCGGACAAAACAAGGTCAGGTCGCTGATCATCCATCAAAGCATTCAAGGCCACGACCATGCAATCAACAGGCGTGCCGTGAACGGCAAAACGTTTATCACCGCGCTGTTCAACTTCGATTGATTGACGCACGGTCAAGCCTCGGCTTTTGGCGCTTTGCTCGCTCGCCGGTGCAACAACCCAAACTTCCGCAAAAGTGCTTCGGGCAAATTTTTCAAGCACCGCAAACCCGGGTGCGTCAATGCCGTCGTCGTTACACAACAGCACCCGACAAGCACCCTGATTTTTTGCCTTTTCAAGCACGTTTATGCGCCGCCAATCTCAGTTTTTCCACCCATATAAGGACGTAAAACCGCTGGCACAGATATTTTTCCATTCGCCATTTGGTGGTTTTCCATGACCGCGACAAGTGTGCGACCAACAGCCAAACCTGAACCATTTAGCGTATGAACAAAGCTTGTGTTCTTTTCAGACTTGGCCCTTGTGCGTGCGTTCATGCGCCGTGCCTGAAAGTCCCAGCAATTCGAACATGAAGAAATTTCTCTGTAGGTGTTTTGACCTGGCAACCACACTTCAAGGTCATAGGTTTTTCTAGACCCAAAACCCATGTCGCCCGCACAAAGCAACATGGTGCGGTACGGCAGCTCCAAACGCTCAAGCAATGTTTCGGCACAGCGTGTCATGTCTTGATGCTCGCGCTCGGAATCTTCAGCCGTCGTCACCGATACCATTTCAACCTTGTGGAATTGGTGCTGGCGAATTAGGCCGCGGGTGTCACGACCAGCTGACCCGGCTTCAGAACGGAAACACGGGGTGAAAGCCGCAAAGCGAAGTGGCAGATTTTCTGTCGGCACAATGTCACCCGAAACCATGTTGGTCAAAGGCACTTCAGATGTTGGAATTAGGTAAAAATCATCTGTTGTTTTGAACAGGTCTTCTTCAAACTTTGGCAAGTTACCCGTACCGTACATGGCGTTACCACGAACCAGGTAAGGCACTTGCATTTCCATGCGGCCAAACTCTTCAGTTTGCACGTCCAACATGTACTGGGTTAAAGCGCGCTCAAGACGTGCAAGTTCGTTTTTCAAAATAACAAAGCGCGCGCCAGACAATTTTGCCGCACCCTCAAAGTCCATCTCGCCCGATAGTTCACCAAGTTCAAAATGCTGCTTTGGTTCAAAGTCGAATTTTTTCGGCTCACCCCAAGTTTTAACCAACTGGTTGTCATTTTCATCAGCACCTTCAGGCACAACATCCATCGGCAAGTTTGGCAAAGACGACAGCAAATCGGTCAGTTCGGTGCTTAGCTTACGCTCGGCCTCTTCCATCTCTGGAATTTCCTGCTTCAACTTTGCAACCGTCGCCATGGCTTCTGACGCGTCACCACCTTCACGTTTGATCAACCCGATCGATTTGGAAGCTTCATTTCGACTAGCCAGCTTTTCCTGCAATTGAGTTTGAACAGCACGCAATTTTGAATCTAAATCCAGAATTACAGGTGTTTGCGGCTCAAGACCGCGTTTTGCCCAAGCGGCATCAAATGGGGTGGCATCGTCACGAATAGCGCGTAAGTCGAACATGGAGACTCCGAGTTAGATAAGTTTAGCTGGTTTCAACCTATACTTTAATCTGGCCGTTTGGAAGATTGGTTTTTTCATGACCCAGCAAATCTATTCCGCATTTCAACAACACACCATTGGGTCAGTTTGGCACCCAACCGTGGGTGTCATAGACTTCCTGCGGCTGAAATTTGACTTTATAATCCATTTTTGGCGAGCCCTTAACCCAATAGCCCAAATAAACATAAGGCAGGTTTTTCTCGTTCGAAAACTTGATCAGGTCCAAAATCATATAGGTGCCCAAGCCTTTAATTTCATAGGCTGGGTGGAAATATGAATACACCATCGACAAGCCGTCCACGGTTATGTCAACCAAACAAGCTGCGACCAACCGCCCCTTGTTGTGAACCGTGTCACGCCATTCAACCAACATGGTGGAAACAGGTGTTTCTTCCAACATGGCCCGAAAGTCTGACATGGTCATTTGCGCCATTTCGCCATCGCCGTGACGTGTCACAACATAATCTTCAAACAGTGCGAAATGCTCCGCTGACGCAACCGCTCGGCCAAAGCGACGTTCCAAACCCGTGTTTTTCTTCAACAGGCGTTTCTGCGACGTGGTTGGTTTGAAATCAGCACACAAAACACGCAGCGCTTTGCAACGGTTACAACCTGCACATGCTGGACGATACGCCAAATTATGGGACCTGCGAAAGCCCGCGTGGTTTAAGGCACTCATGTGGGCATTTGACACGGCAGTGACCAACTTGCGCTCCTGCAAGTCTGGCAAATACGGACAGGGTGCGGCTGGCGTAACGGCAAACACGTGTGAAAATCCGTGCCAATTTACGGGCCGAATACCGCTTTTTGCTTCTTGCTTTTGCGCGATTCCAGCAAGATTTAGCCTTCGCGGTAAACCTTTGCGTACAAGATCGGCTTTAACTGGCTCCACTTTGTAAGAACTGGCAGCAGAATCGTTCAAACCACCAATTTCCTGTTGCTTGGCCTTATCGTCAACTTGGGTTGTCCATTTGGTTGGCTTGTCCATTTGGCGGCTTTGTGTTCCGTACTTTTTTGATATTTTAGCAATAGCCAGCTGTGCGAATAACAGCAAGGCCTTGCAGCCCAGAAATCAGCCTATATGCTATTATAAAGTCACACCAATAAACACAAGGTGCCCAAATGAGTTCCGATATTCCAAAGTTTGACAAAACCAAACTGCCCAGCCGTCATTCAACACATGGTCCGGCCCGCGCGCCGCACCGTTCCTACCTTCACGCCATGGGTCTTGGTAAAAAAGAAATTGGCCAACCGCTAATTGGCGTTGGTACAACTTGGAACGAAGCAGCACCTTGTAACATCTCGCTTGGCCGTCAGGCGCAGGTTGTGAAAAAGGGTGTATCTGCCATGGGCGGAACACCACGCGAATTCACAACAATCACAGTGACAGATGGCATTGCCATGGGTCACGAAGGCATGAAGTCCTCACTTGTGTCGCGCGAAATTATTGCTGACTCGGTTGAGCTTACAATGCGTGGTCATGCGTACGATGCGCTTGTCGGCATCGCGGGTTGTGACAAATCCCTACCCGGTATGATGATGGCCATGGTTCGCTTGAACGTGCCGTCTGTGTTTTTGTACGGCGGATCAATCTTACCAGGTCGTTACCGCGGCAAGGACGTAACCGTTCAAGATTTGTTTGAAGCTGTTGGTGCCCACGCCCAAGGCAACATGAGCGACAAAGAACTAGAGCTGCTTGAAGGTCTGGCTTGTCCGTCAGCCGGTTCTTGCGGCGCGCAATTTACCGCCAACACCATGGCGTGTGTGTCAGAGGCTATTGGCTTGGCGCTGCCGGGTTCAGCTGGTGCACCAGCCCCATATGACTTGCGTGATACATATGCTTACAAATCTGGCGAAGGCATTATGCGCGCCATGGAACTTGACCTGCGTCCACGCTCAATCGTTTCACTTAAAGCGCTTGAAAATGCGGCGACTGTGGT
>JBMYWL010000003.1:0-21893 GCA_049607365.1 Alphaproteobacteria bacterium
AAAACAACCGAACTAAACCAAGAGCCAATTGTTGAAGCAAGCTTGTTGGCACAAGAAGATTTCTGCATTTTGGAGCCAGACCAAGATGGTCTGTATAGACTTTCAGCGGCTTGCGTTTGTTTTCCAGCCAGATGGGATTTACCTGCGAAGCTCGACCGAAACCTAAGCCAGATCCATGGTCCGGTCCCCGGATTTGAGGCCAAATTAACGGCACCGCTAAATCGTATGTTTGCTAATCTAAAGGTTGACCAACCCGTTTGGCGGCAAAATTGGTCACTGGAAACAGACACAGCACTGCACCAACCCGGAAACCATTTCCACGGCTTGGGTGCTAAATTAACGGCAAGTGAAATCACACAGAAATTGTGGCTTCGCTCTGAGTACCAAACGCTAAGGCGGATGGAAAAAACCCACGCGATTGTATTCACGATCAGAAATTTCATTTGGCCACTGACTGATCTAACAGACCGAAAACACCGATCCAGATTAAAAACTCAAATTGAAACCATGTGTCCAGAGATGAGTGATTACAAGTCAATCTCAGGATATAAGAACGCCATTCTGGAGCACCTTGGCGCAACAATCTCGCTCTAGTTTATGACGAATCTGAAATGAAACTGTGACTTCTAAAAATCACGACTCCTAAACATTTCTGGCTCATAGTGGTGACGAGATCCAGAATGACGACTACATGTTGTGGCAATGCCATTTTGTGGCCTATATCCTGAATTCTTTTCACACTGAATTCAGTTTTGTCTGGACTCTCAAAACGACTGAAAGGATCCTCAATCTAATTATGTAGAAAGAGACAAATAAAGCTGGAGGCTTAACATGCGTAATTTTACGCTAACGCTACTGTCAACTACCTTGTTTACGACGATTGTAACCGGCGCTTGGGCTGACACTCAAACCACAGACCTGAACAATGATTTATCTGATTTTGCTGCAATTCCGACAGCATCAACAGTATCTATATCAAAAGAGTTTGCGCAATTTATTGGCCAGCCAATTCAGATCCCATCTGCTAGCACTGGCGCAACCATCGTTGCCCCAACTGCCTTACCGGTTCAGACAGCAATTCAAGCTCCAGCCCCTGTTCAAGCTTCTGCGCCTTACTATTATTACTACACACAACCTGCGACACAGTATGGCACACCAATACAGGCGCAGCCACAGCCTGTTTACCAGCCAAAGCCCGTGTATCAGCCCAAACCTGTGTATCAGCCGCGTCCTGTGTATAATCCAAGACCAGTTGTTCGGAAGCCGGTTATTCAGTTCTACCCACAAATTCGCCGTAAAAGAGTTAAGCCAAGATTGGACAACTACTTCAGTGTGAAAGGGTTTTACTCTCAGCCAGAGAAGTTCAAATTTTTCGACGCTGCCAATGAGCGCAATGTAAAATCAAAAGCTGGTTACGCTGCGGTGGTCGCAGCTGGCCATAGATTTGGCGCTGACAACAGCAACCTTAATCTTCGTGTTGAGCTAGAAGGCGCATATCGTCGATCTGAAATTGACAATGTCACAGACAATGCCGGAGCAGCTGTCGTGTACAACGATGCAAAAACATCCAGCGCTTCATTGATGGCTAACCTACTGTTCGAATTAGGTGCAGGTGCATTCAAGCCTTACATTGGTGGTGGTATTGGTGGCGCGCACATTAGACACCACGACTACCAAGAAGCCGGCGCTTCAATGCTTAATGATGAAGACTTTGCCGTTGCTTACCAAGGTATTTTGGGTGCTTCAGTCGCAATGGGAAGTAACATTGAGCTTGTGTTAGAAGGCCGTCATTTCCGTGCCGCTGACGTGCAGCGCACTACCGTTACACCAACCCCATCTGAAGATGACTTCGCAACATCTGAAATTGGTATGGGCTTCAACTTCAATTTCTAATGAAGTTGAACGAACAACGTAAAAAAAAGGAGCCCGCGAGGCTCCTTTTTTCGTTTGGAATGCAACAAAAATCAGGCGTACTGATCTTCATCTTCCCCATTCGCAAATTCATCAAGGTTTGAGATACCCTGTGGCAAGGCACGTTCGTTACGCGGTGTTTTACCAAAATAATCACGGTAACACTTTGAGAAGTGGGAAGCAGAAACAAACCCACAAGCCAATGCAACGTCGATGATCGACATGTTTGTTTGCAATAACAACAGTCTCGCCTTGTTCAAACGCAGTTCCAGATAGAATCTTGCCGGTGAACGCTGAAGATATCGTCTAAATAATCTTTCCAACTGACGAGTAGACAAATTTGCTTCACGCGCAAGATCCACACGGGTCAACGGCTCTTCCAAGTGCTGTTCCATCAACGCCACAACAGCCAACAACTTCGAATGTCTAATGCCAAGACGTGCTGGCAAAGACGAGCGCTGGTGGTCGTGGTGGTCACGAATACGGTCATGAATAAATTGGTCCGCAACCTTGGCCGCCAAATCTGGCCCATGACCTGTCGCAATAATATTTAGCATCATGTCCAGCGCTGCGGTTCCACCTGAACATGTGTAGCGACTGCGATCAATCTCGTAGATATCACTCGATGCTTCAACTTCAGGGAAATTCTCCTGAAACGCAGGTAGGTTTTCCCAATGGATAGTACAGCGATAGCCATCCAACAAACCAGCCTTAGCCAATAAATGCGCGCCTGTACAAATGGCACCCATCACGGTTCCCATGCGCTCAATTTTTCTAAGCCAAGCCACCAAGGGCTTAGGGTCAACAGTGTGAACATCAACACCAGACACGACAAACAAGCGATCAAGTTTCGGCGATTCGTCGGTTGAATGCTCTGCAATGGATTTAAAACCATTTGATGCATCAACAATTTTGTCACCGTGCGCAATTGTCGTCCAAGTATACAATGGTTTTTCTGACAGTCTATTTGCTAACCTTAGCGGGTCAATAGCACTCGCGAATGCAATCAAAGAGTAGCGATCAACAAGTAGAAAACCAATATGTTCTGGAGTCGACATAAGCGGGCAACCTGAAAAAATAGAAAATCGCCCTCACAGACGACATTTGAACAACCCAAGCTTAAACCAGCCAGATTGATTCGCACACTGAAAAACAAAAAAAAGATCAACAGCGTCGCCTAAAGAAGAATAGACGACGGTTGCAGGTCTGCTAAAAACACAGCTTATCGGTCTTATCAAGCCTGAAAATCAAGACTACCTATTATTTTTTAACGATCATTTTCCGCCGAAGCTTAAAGGCCGGCCAAGAGAGTGATTGAAATTGCTTATGTCCGGAACGCAAAAAGTGAAGCCAAACGTCGTAAACAAAAAAAGCAGGTTTAATGCCATAACCTTGCTGAAAAACGCCCTTTCCTATCATCAGAACTGGGAAAAGCAATGGCGCTCGCCAGAACCAAAAGCTGAATATGATGTCATTGTTGTCGGCGCAGGCGGACACGGTTTGGCAACAGCTTACTATTTGGCAAAAGAGCACGGCATTACAAACGTCTGTGTATTGGAAAAAGGCTGGCTCGGTGGCGGTAACACAGGTCGCAACACAACAATTTGCCGTTCTAACTACCTTTGGGACGAAAGCGCGCTTCTGTACGAAAAAGCGATGAAGCTTTGGGAAGGCTTGAGCAGCGACATTAACTATAACACCATGTTTTCACAACGTGGCGTTATGAACCTTGCGCACTCTGAGCACGACTTAAAAGGCATTCATCGTCGCGTTGCTGCAAACAAGCTCAATGGTATTGATTCCGAGTTTTTGGACGCTGATGGCGTTAAAGAATTTTGCCCGGCAATCGACCTGCGTGCTGGCGGCAGATACCCAGTGTTAGGTGCAAGCTTACAGCGCAGAGGCGGAACTGCCCGTCACGATGCGGTCGCTTGGGGATACGCAAGAGCTGCCGATTCATACGGTATTGATGTTATACAAAACTGCCCCGTTACAGGCTTCGACATTGAAAACGGCGTCGTTAAAGGCGTCGTAACGCCAAAAGGTAACATAAAAGCCAAGAAAGTTGGTTTGGTTGTTGCTGGCCATTCTGGAAAGCTTGCCGACATGGCGGGCTTTAAACTTCCTGTGACTGCGCAGTGTCTTCAGGCATTGGTGTCAGAACCAGTCAAACCTGCAATCAACTGCGTGGTTATGTCCGGTGCGATTCACGCCTACATAAGCCAGTCAGACAAAGGCGAGCTTGTCATTGGTGCTGGTACAGACAAATACGTTTCATACACTCAGCGTGGCTCCATGCACATTACCGAAGAAACACTTTCGGCCATATGTGAGCTGTTCCCGCAATTCAGTCGCGTGAAAATGTTGCGTCAATGGGGCGGCATTGTAGATACCTGCCCTGACGCGTCGCCAATCATCGGCAAGACACCAGTTGAAAACTTGTTCATCAACTGCGGTTGGGGAACAGGCGGCTTTAAAGCGACCCCGGGTTCAGGTTGGGTTATGGCACACACAATTGCGACTGGCTCACCACACAAACTTAACGAAAAACTTTGTCTCGACCGCTTCCGCACTGGTTATCTTATTGATGAACACGGTGCTGCTGGCGTTGCGCACTAAGACAAGGAGCAAAACAAAATGTTATTGATCAATTGCCCACACTGCAACCAAGACCGTGATGAAGCTGAGTTTTCATATGGTGGTGAAGCACATAAACCGCGCCCGACAGACCCAGCAAAGCTTGATGACCAAGAGTGGTCGGACTTTCTGTACCTTCAGCGCGATAGTAAAGGCTTGTTTTTAGAGCGTTGGAACCACGCAGCTGGATGCCGTCGTTGGTTCAACATGGCGCGCGACACCACAACGTCAGAAATCGTCAAAATTTATAAAATGGGCGAAAAAGCACCTAAGCTTAATCGCACGAAACCTGAATATTAGGATAAACCCGTGTCGCAAAAATTTAGACATGCTTCCATCGGCCGTGTTGACCGCAGCCAAACCATAACCTTCACCTTTGACGGCGTCGCCTACGATGCGTTTGAAGGGGATACACTCGCCACAGGTTTACTTGCAAACGGCGTTCACTTGACAGGCCGTTCGTTTAAGTACCACCGTCCGCGTGGTATTGTTGCAGCTGGCGTAGAGGAGCCAAACGCTCTCGTTACTCTGCATGAAGGCGCTTACTTGGACCCGAACAACCGTGCAACAGTGGTTGAATTGTTTGATGGTCTAAATTCCGTCTCTCAAAACCGGTCACCAAGCCTGAAATTTGACATTGGTGCAGTAAACAACACGGCAATTGCCCGCGTCTTCTCAGCCGGTTTTTACTACAAGTCCTTTATGGAGTTGGGTAACTGGGGATGGAACCACGTGTTTGAGCCGATTATTCGTCGTGCGGCTGGCTTAGGTAAAGCACCAACGGTTGCTGACCCAGATCGCTATGAAAAGCTATACTGCTTCTGTGATGTTCTTGTTGTTGGCTCTGGTCCAGCTGGCTTGTTGTCAGCTGTTACAGCGGCCCGCTCTGGAGCGCGCGTTATTCTGGCCGAGCAAGACTTTGAACTTGGTGGCTCTACCCTATGCTCTAACGAAGAAATTGATGGTTTACCTGCTGCCGATTGGGCTGCTGCGCAAATCACCGAGTTAGAAGCGGCAGAGAACGTGACCATCTTACGTCGCGCAGCTGTAACGTCATTCTTCGACCACAACTATCTTGGTATCTGGCAAAAACTGACAGATCACATGCCGCCAGAAGATTCTGCTGGTCAAACACGCCACAAGTTCCACCGTACGCGTGCGAAACAGGTAATCTTCGCAACCGGTGCTTTGGAACGCCCAGTTGTTTTTGCTAACAACGACCGTCCGGGCATAATGATGGCGAGTGCGGCCCGCGGCTTCCTGAACCGTTATGGCGTTTTGCCTGGTAACAAAGGTGTCGCGATCGTAAACCATGACGGCGCCATGGGTGCTGTGTTGGACCTTGCAAATGCTGGTGTTGAATTCTCTGGTGTTGTTGATGTTCGCCCGAACTCAGAAGGCCCACTAACCGATCAGGTTCGCGCATTAGGCATAGACGTAATTACAGACCACGTTGTTGTAACGACGAATGGTCATTTGCGTGTCAAAGACGTTGAGATCGCCCCAAAAGGCGAAACAAACCTTAAGAAAACGCGTAAACTTGAGTGCGATTTTGTGATCACCTCAAGTGGCTGGAACCCGATTGTTCACCTGCACTGTCAAGCAGCTGGAAAACTAAATTGGGATGCTGACCAAGCTTGTTTTGTACCCGGCACAACTTGTGTAACCAATCGTCACGTGTCCGTTGGTTCAGCAAACGGCCATTTTTCTACGAAAGCTACCTTAGCTGATGCGATAAAAGGCACCAAAGCGGTTCTGAAGGCATTGAAACTTGAAGCGCCAACTGTCAAAGCGCCAAAAGCTTCCGACATCGACCTGGGCCCAGCACACTGGAGCTGGGAAGAAGCGCACAGCGATTCCTACAAAATGAAATCATTTGTGGACTTCCAAAATGATGTGACGGCCAACGACCTACGCTTGGCTTTACGTGAAGGTTTTGAGTCAGTAGAGCACGTCAAGCGTTTCACAACGATGGGCATGGCCACTGACCAAGGTAAAACGTCAAACATCAACGCTTTGGGCATTCTAAGTCAAGAATCTGACCGTACAGTTCCGGAATTTGGCACAACAACCTTCCGTCCTCCTTACCACCCAGTTACTTTTGGTGCCTTAGGTGGACGAGATCTACACGGATTGCTTGACCCTGAACGCACAACCCCGATGCATCCTTGGCATCTACAGTCAGGCGCTCCTTTTGAAGACGTTGGCCAATGGAAACGCCCATGGTACTTCCCAAAAGCGGGCGAAGACATGCACGCGGCTGTTCAACGCGAATGTAAGGCTGTACGTGACAGCTTAGGCATTATGGACGCCTCCACCCTTGGTAAGATCGATGTTAAGGGTCCAGACGCTGCAGAATTCTTAAACCGTGTTTATTCAAACGCTTTCATGAAGCTTGCTCCTGGTAAATGTCGTTACGGTTTGATGCTTGGTGAAGACGGTATGATCATGGATGATGGCGTAACAGCCCGCATCGCTGACGACCACTTTGTCATGACAACAACGACAGGCGGTGCAGCGAACGTTCTAGCCCATTTGGAGGATTACCTTCAAACTGAATGGCAAGATCTTCAAGTTTACCTAACTTCGGTCACTGAACAATGGGCGACAGCGACAATCGCTGGGCCAAATGCCCGTCGTTTGATGCAAGACGTTTGTAAAGACATCGACCTTTCGAACGAGGCTTTCCCGTTCATGTCTTGGCGTGAGGGCGAAGTTCTGGATCTTCCGGCACGTGTCTTCCGAATTTCATTCTCGGGCGAGCTCGCATTTGAGATTAACGTACCAGCTGATTATGGATTGGCCTTGTGGCAGGGGCTAATCGACGAAGGTCGTAAGTACAACATAACGCCATACGGCACCGAAAGCATGCACGTGCTGCGTGCTGAAAAAGGCTTCATTATTGTTGGACAAGACACCGACGGTTCCATGACTCCATTTGACATGGGTCTAGGCGGCATGGTCTCCAAGGTTAAAACCGATTTTGTTGGCAAACGTTCTTTAAGCCGCATCGATATTGTTGCTGAAGGCCGTAAACAACTTGTCGGCCTGTTAACAACGGATCCTAAGGAAGTCATTCCAGAAGGCTCTCACCTGCTTAACGAACCCACAAAAGAATACCCAGCACCAATGCTCGGCTTTGCGTCTTCATCATACTTCAGCCCGAACACCAACACCTCCATCGCTTTGGCTTTGGTTAAGGGTGGCCTAGGCCGAATGGGTGATACGATCTATGCAGCACGTTCGGATGGATCGTTCATCGAATGTAAAATAACCAGCCCAGTGTTCTTTGATAAAGAAGGAGCGCGCCAACATGCATAAGCGTCCCCCATCCTACCGTTTCAATTCTCCACTACAAATGATGGCAATCGCTGCCAACGCCCACGGCTACAGCAAAGGCGATACGTGGATTGGCGAACGCATAACCGCCGAAGGTCGTCACCTAGGCATCGTGAACTTGCGTGCGGACGCCAGCAACGAAGCTTTAATGGCAGCAATCAGCAAGGCAATAGGTGTCACTCCTTCTACAGAACCTTGTTCTGTTGCTGTTGGTGACAAGGTTAGCGCCATTTGGTTGTCTGTTGATGAGTGGTTATTGGTCAGTGACACGCAAATCGGTGCGAAAACAGTTGAAGATCTGAATGCTGCGACGCAAGGCATGTTTCTCTCTGTTGTCAATCTGACTTCAAACTACGCGACAATTCGCTTGTCTGGGTCAGACGCCAACGGTGTTTTGAGCAAGCTTGTGCCGTATGACACACACGCTGACAACTTCAAGGTTGGTAGTGCTATCGGAACAGTTGCCGGTAAAGCAAACGTTGTCCTTCACAAGCTTGACGAAGAACCAACTTACGACGTTTATGTAAGACGCTCTTTTGCCTGCTACGTCTGGCAGTACTTGCAAGACGCAGGCTTGGAATACGACCTGAAAGTTGCGGGCCGCATTTAACACTTTTGAGGTTCTTGCCAAAGGCCGGAACCTCAGATTTTGCAGATTAAAAGCTCAAATATTCATCGGCACGCTGCTGAGCACCTTCTGCGATCTGCTGTGCAAGTTCAAAGTTAACTAAGTCATCAACAGATGCTTTAGTTGCTTTCAAAGCATCCTTCGTTAAGCGCGACATTTGCTGCAATTCCGACTCAACGCATGATGCATCCATGCCGCATGCTGTTGCCGTTTCCAGAAAATGTCTTTTGGTGATTTTCTCAAACTGCCAGTGATTTCGCTGACCAATTGACATAGCCAATTTTGTTCTGTTTTGTTGAATCTGACCATTTCTGTAAGCGGGTTCAGCAGATAAGACATCATACAAAGGTGAAAGCTCAAAACCGCCATTTGGCAAAAAGCTAATGCTGAAGTTTTTAGCATGCCCGTCTGTCGCTCTAAGTAACCAGAACACAAATTGGGCTTTCAACAGCACCAATCTATCGCGTTCCGGCACATTCGCAGCATTCAACAACCGTGCAATTTGGTGCACACTTGGCCCACCGTCAGTTTGATACTTCAGATTTGGCGGGTAAGACAAAGCTTGGCACATGTCTTCTTGTGGTAAGCGATACAATTTGCTGCCCGCCAACAACCGATCAAAACGGCGAACAACCAGCGCCCTGATCCCATCAAAATTCCATATTTTCGTTTCAGCAACTTTGAAGCCCAAGTTCTTGCAAAACTCTAAACAGAAATGTTCATTTTCTACGCTGTCAGACAGATCGATGCCATTTGGTAATGTGCCAAGTTGGGTTTTAATAATGTGTGTGGTCGCAGTCGCACCAATTGGTCGGTACCACTGGTCGTCATAGCGCAACAAGCCCGTTTTTTCCTGCGCACCTGCGATTGAAATTCGAAATTCATCGTCACTCATGCCTAGTGGAGCCAATTTCAAATTTTTCAATATGTGTGAAATATCAGTGTCGCTTATTGGCGTTCCATTTATTTCAACGGCCTTTTTTACAAAGGATGGCTTTTTACCTTCATCCAGAAACATAAGAGCGCCCACACAATCAGCGCCGATTTCTTTTAATAAACTGAATGCATCCGTTCCTTTGGCTTGCGTTTGCGCTGCCAAGTAACTTTTTATCTGGTCATTGTCTGGCAACAAGTTTTCAAAATAGTTGTTTACCACTGCACCTTGGTATTTTTCGGCTCTTAAAGGCAGGGAATAACTTATGGCGCCCTTTCCGTCATTTAACCATTCTGCTGTGTACGAAAACTCTAGCGCCCCGGATGATTGTTTCCTGAAGTCCCCTACTTGGCGACCGTTCATATAGACGTTGAGTACACCTTCGGCCTTATTCGTCATCAGCAAACACCTTGGCCCAATCATCGATTGATGATTCTTCACGCGCTCGTACGATTAACTCCAGATTTAATGCTGCCAGCACATATTCAAGAGTCCTAAGTTGGCTGGTCGTATCACCACTTTCTAGGTCTGATATGGTGGCTTGACGGAGGCCAGATAGCTTTCCAACTTGAACCTGTGTCATTTTCTTTGATTTGCGGAACCGTTTTAATGCCTGACCTATCTGACTGATTGTTCTTGTTTGTATTTCCATAGAGTCTGCATTCTCCTCAATTCGCTTCAATTATACGGCTTAGCGTATTTTTCATGTTTATACGCTTTAGCGCATAAAGTCAATTGATACGGCTTAGCGTATATTGCGCTATTCAGAACCGTAGCTTGTTTTTGACAACACCTTAGATTCATCCCCTCCCTATGTTTTGAGAACCAGAATAAGCTTGCATCAAAACCCAGCGCAATTCATTTGTGTTCAATCATTTAGAACAGAGATCCAATATGCCACACATTTTCATTGATTATTCAGCAAACCTAGATGGTGATCTTGACGTAAGCTCTCTTGCCAATGCGGTGCATGATGCTGCCGTGTCATGCGGGTTGTTTCCCACCTCTGGCGTACGAACCCGTGTCATGAGGCAAGAAACCTATGTCATCGCCGACAAGAAGCCCGAAAATGCATTTGTTCATGTCATTGCTCGAATTGGTATTGGCAGAGCAGAAGATGCAAAGAAAATTGCTGGTGATCAGTTTTTTTCAGCCATCTCTAATGTTCTGGACCCCATTGCAAATAAACGTCCGCTTGCCTTTGCGTTCGAATTTGTTGAAGTAAACACTTGGAAAAAGAACAGCATTATTTGCTGAGCAAAGAGATTGCAGCGCCTTTTTTGAATCGATTTCCCAGAACAGGGCTTCAACATCTGGTGGATGCATAAGTCAAAGCCCACAATTGACACATACGAGTCGACTCAAGTGCCTTAGATTCACCCAGATTCATATTTTCTTCAATCCCCCAATTCTTAGGCTCCCAACCACATCACCCTCTAAACTGAAACCAGAGATCAGACTGCGAAGTTTTAATTTCAAAGCTGTGGTCTGTGATGGGAACTTAAAAATTTAGCGCGAGAATAAATTTAAGCTTGCGCCAAGAGGGTTTTAGAAAATGAAGAAATTATTACTACTAAGCAGCGCCTTGATGGCAATTTCAGCTGCATCAACCACTTCTGCATTAGAAGTCAAGGTTTCAGGTAAGGTTCAATTCACCGCCAATTTTGGTGATGACCTGAAAGATGTTGGTGGAACCAACGCAACAGGTGCTTTAACTGCGCCACCATATAGCGACGATGTGCGCCAAAGTGCCAAAAACTGGGACACAGACGCAGATGTAACTTTTACGGCTGAGAGCACAGCTTGTTGCTTGGGCTATGGCGTACGCGTAAACTTGGACATTGACCCAGACGCTGGCACTGTTTCAGACACAGACGCAAAGCTTTGGGTTGGCACCCAATACGGCAAATTCGAATTTGGTGAAGTTGACGCATCACAAGCTGCATTTGATCAAAGCTTCATGGATGTTGGTCCACTGCATGGTGGAAAAGACATCACCGTGCCGTTTGTGTCGACAGCTGCATTAATGAGTGACAACGACCACAAATTTGACAGTGAAATTCCAACAACTGGCATAGCCTTCATTGCGCCGGTCGGACCGTTCACAGTGGCAGCTAGTACAGATGCTAACAGCAATACGGTAGCAAGTATCAAAGGATCGTATTACCTAATGGGTTACGACGTGGCCGGTGTTGCAGCGTTTGCAGGTGATACATATGCCGCACAACTTTCAACAACCGTGTCAGGTGTGAAAGTTGGTGGCACTATTGGTGAAGATGGCGACGACGAAGAATTCTATGGTGGCGGCTTAGGCTATACCATGGATGCTTGGTCCTTCTCAGCAACAGCTATGAGAGCAGATGCCTATGCCCGCTTCAACACAGGCCCAGTTGTTTACAAAGCAAAAGAAACTGATTTAACCTTGGGCGTCGATTACAAATTGGCACCTGGTTTGGTTGTTGATGGCTCTATTCAGTCTTCAAAACGCGTGACAACAGCATCCGCTGCTGCACCAACAGCTGTAAGCAACAACCGCTGGACAAAAATGGCAGTAAGAATTGCTGCTACATTCTAAGCAAGCACAAAGCTTCTGCTAGAATTGAGGTCGCTTGAATTTCAGGCGGCCTTTTTTGTTGATAAATACCCATACTCTTCAATAGACTTGATATATTGATCGTATTGAGGTTTGTCGCCAATGAGTAAAATTGAACCGAACAAATTTGGCGTTGGCCAGTCTGTCCGCCGTGTCGAGGATCAAAGGCTGCTGACAGGAAATGGCAAATTTAGCGACGACCTTTCGAAAGAACATCAGCTGCACGCAGTATTTGTGCGAAGCCCGCACGCACACGCCCTCATTAAATCCGTCGACATTACAGAAGCCATACAAAGTAACGGTGTTGTTCGTGTTTACACAGGCGCAGATCTTTTAGCAGCAAACGTTCAACCAATAGGAATCCGAACAGAGCTTACGAACATAGACGGAACTCCTCTATTTGTGGTTCCTCGTCAGGTGCTAGAGCCAAACGTGGTACGCCACGTGGGTGATTGTGTTGCAGCGGTTATCGCCCATACGCCCGAGCAAGCAATGTTTGCAGCTGAGCAAATCAACGTTGAATATGAAATTCTAGAAGCTGTTTGCTCACCCAAAAAAGCTCTTGATGCAAACGCACCACCCCTACACCAAAGCCGCCCGGATAACCTTTGTTTCGACTGGCAAGCGGGCGACAAACAAAAAGCAAGAACAGCATTGGGGAATGCACACCATCGGTTTAGTTTTGATATTAAAAACAATCGGGTTGTGCCTAACCCCATGGAGCCCAGATCAGTCATTGTCTGGCCTGAAACAGATGGCACCTTCACCCTATGTGGCTCAATTCAAAGTGTTTTTACATTTCAAGATTTAATCAGCCGTGCGCTAAATTGGGATAAGAACAAACTCAGGTGCTACTGCGAAGACATGGGCGGCGGTTTTGGTGCCAAAAACCAAGTACAACCCGAGCATATCTTGGTGACCTATGCCGCAGCGGACCTGAATGCGCCCGTCAAGTGGACCGCCAACAGATCAGAAGCATTTCTGTCGGACATTCATGCGCGCGCAATTTTGAGCAATGTCTCTATTGGCATCAATGACGATTTGGAAATTACAGGTGTTATAGTCGATAGTATCGCAGACATTGGTGCGTATTGCTCAACCAACGGCCCTCTTATTCCGACAATTGCGACAGCCGTTGTTTTCGGCGGAGCATATGACATTCAATCCTTATATATGCATGTTCGCGGTGCTTACACCAACACCGTCCCAACAGATGCCTATCGTGGTGCCGGACGCCCAGAAGTTACATTCATGCTAGAGCGAGCAATTGAGCTAACCGCGGCAAAACTAAATGTAAATTCAAACGATATTAGACGTCGAAATTTAATTCCAACAGCCAAAATCCCTTACAAAAACGCCATGGGCATGAACATTGACGCGGGTAACTTTGCTGGTCTGTTTGAAAGAATGTTGGCGGCTGAGAACCAAGGTGAGATTGAACAACGTAAAACGAAAAGCTTAGAGCAAGGTCATTATCGTGGTGTTGGCTACGCGTTTTATATGGAAGCAACCCTTGGCCCACCAAGCGAATATGCGAAGCTGGTGTTAACGAAAGACGGTCACCTGGAGCTGAACGTAGGATCACAAAACGCGGGAATGGGTCATGAAACCGCCCTTAAGCAACTGATACACCAACAAACTGGCGTTGGTTTAGAGCGAATTTCTTATCGTCACGCTGACACTGATGCTACCCCCATCGGTGGAGGGCACGGCGGTTCTAGAACTATGGTTGTTGCGGGAACTGCCGTTTGGCAAACCACGAAATTACTGGTGGACAAAATTAAGGACGTGGCGGCAGATGAACTGGAAGTTAGCCCTTCAGATCTAGAATTCTCCGAAGGGTCTGTTTGCGTAATGGGCACAGACATGAAGCTAACCCTTGAACAGGTTGCAAAGGCTGTTTCCCAATCTTCGGCTGATATTTTGTCAGCAGATTTCACATATAACCGCGAAAACAATACGTTCCCTTATGGATTCCACATATGTGAAGTCGAGGTTGACCCTGATACCGGGCAAATACAAATTGAACGATACCAAGTGCTAGATGATTTCGGCACCATCATAAACCCCATGATAACCAAGGGCCAAATTATGGGCGGCGTCGCACAAGGGCTTGGCCAAGCTTTAATGGAAAATGTTGAATATGACACGGAAGGCCAATTGCTTTCAGCGTCTTTCATGGACTATTCCATGCCACGTTCAGGCGACATTCCGAATATGGATATTAGTTTCTTTGAAGATGTACCTTCCCCTTCAAATCCACTGGGCGTCAAAGGCTGTGGAGAGGCTGGTGCAATTGGTGCCACCCCTGCGGTAACAAACGCAGTTATGGACGCCTTAAAACCACTGGGAATTGAGCATTTGGACATCCCCCTAACTCCACACAAAGTCTGGAAGGCAATTAAGGAAAGTGCGCGCCATGTCTGATGTTTTCACCTTTGATGATTTTGATGCTGCAAACGCCCAAAACACATCTTCCAACGAAATAATACTAAAGCTTTTAAGCAGCACGCCATTTACAAGACCAGCTTCAACCCTTGATATTGGTTGTGGCCAAGGAAAATTCGCAGATAAGCTCGCTTGTTTGGGCTTTCGTTCGTTCGGGTTAGAGCCACAAGCAAACTTAGCAAAAATGACGACCGAAAACGGTGCGTCTGTACTGAAAGGCTTTGGGGAAAATCTTCCGTTCGAGAACGCGCATTTCGATTTGGTTATGTTTGGTCACTCGCTTCATCACGTTCCATTGAACAAGTTAAACGCCGCACTACAAGAGGCCTTACGCGTCTTAAAACCAGATGGAAACCTGATTGTAACAGAGCCCTTATCTGTCGGCCCCTTTTATACTGTCATGCAACCTGTTGACGATGAAGCACCACTATACAGAGCCGTTGAAAAAGAACTCACTAGTTTGGTGGCTTCAAATCAGATCAACCACAAAGGTCGTACATACACACAGGCCAACCCCTCTTATCAGACATTCAAACAACTGAAGGATGTACTTGTTGGTGTTACGCCGGAGCGTGGAAACGCACCAACCGAGGATTGGGTCGAGCTAGAGAGAAGATTTCTTGCCCAACCCATTTCTGAAACAAGTGGTAAAAGGCATTTGTTGAACTTCAGTCGGGTAGATGTGTTCACAAAGCCTTAGCAACATTAGTTTAGGTCCAAGTGAGAATTGTTTTCTCGTCTTTCATGCCTGATACAAAGGCAATCGTCGCCCTTTGTTGTCCGACAGAGGTAATGGGCCCAACCGCGTGAACCGCTGCGGCATTGAAGCAATAAATGTCACCTTGCCGCGGATAAATATCTTGATATTCAATCCCCTCAAGTGACTCGATTGGGTACGGGTAACCCACATGTGTTAAGCCAAGTTCAGCTTTAGATACCTCATCAGGAATAATGTTGAAGTAACGTAAAAACCCACCTTCAGCAGCTTCAACATTCATGTTTGTTGCCATAAGCGGATTTGTACCCATTTTCTGCGCTTCAAAATCAGCCTGTGCAGGGTCCAAACATTGTGACCAGTCTTCATGTGGTTTAAGCGAAAAGGCCCCACTCTCGCTCCACGAGCGCATAACAAAACGGCATGATTTATGACCGTCGTGCTCTGCTTGACGATATTGAATTTTTTGCTCGTAAGCTAAAGCCGCAACCGCATTGCCAAATCGCTCGACTGGGTCATTTGTATTTTCAAACAACATGTCCAAGCTTGGGTTTACAGCTTCGGCTTGTTCGAAATATTTCTCTATCTTTTTCGCATAATGATATGTGCCGAGGTATTGTGCTGGAACAGCTTCTCCGCGCGTATAACGCATTTCACTTTTCCAGAAATTTTCTTTGATCGTTTTACACTCGTCATCCGAAATTTGTTTTCTAAAGATAACTCCAGCACGTCGCCCTTGCAGTACATCAAGCACAATCTGTGCATCAAAATTATCAGTGTCTATGAATTGAAACGCATCTCTTTCATATGATTTTCCAGTTAATACGTTGAAGTTCGGTTTTGGTTGCACTGACATTGGCTTTGCTTTCAGACTCTTGAATTGATTGCTGATTCATACTTACATCAATCTAAGGTAGAATTAAAGTTAAGATTTTCGCAAATTGCAAACATTAGGATCGCACAAATCCCAAATTCATAAAATCCAAGCCTAAGAACTGAAACATGATCAGAAGCGTCAGAGTGCAGATTAAGCTTATTTATGGTGTTTGCGGTGGGCCAAAACTCAAAGGCCCCGTCTTGTGAAGAATACCGCGAGCCCTACACTAACCGCAAAAATTCCGCACCATTGTATCAGGCTTGGCCATTCGCCAAGAATCGGAATTGCGAAAATAGCAGCGACAGCTGGCACAACTGCTGAACATGCTGCCGTAGTTGCCGACCCGAGTTTATCTATGATTGTTGCGTAACAAAACACCGCCAACGTCGCGGGCCCAAGGCCTTGAAACAAAGCTTGGAAGAGTACGGTTGTAAAATCGGCAGTGGGTATACCTGAAGGGCCTGAAAAAAGCCAAATAGGCAGCATCAAACCAAAATTTGGTAGTGCGATTACCACCAACGCTTGTTTAGGTGCCAATCGCCAATGCCTTGCCAACACCACGTAAGCGGATAGGACGGCACCAGCTAACAGAAGTAACAGTGCACCAAATCGAACGTCTGTTGATTTTGTGCCGGCTAGCGGCTCAACGTCAAATAAGCCCAACATGATGCAACCTGAAGTCACCAAGGCAATACCCGTCAGCGCACGTGGACCAAACCTATCACCCAGAAATATCCAGACATAAATTGCTGTAATGACTGGCATGGTTCCGTTTGTAAACACTCCGGCATAGGCCGCAGGTGCCAAACTCAAACCTTGATAAGACAAAAGTCCATAGACAACCCCGGGCCCGACAACCGCCAATACAATAATCTGAAGAACGGTTAAATGCCGCGGCCACCAAATATATGCAAAGGGCGCAGCAACAGTTGCTGAAACACCAAACCGTAACAACCCCAGGTCATATGGTGTCAATCCTTGAAAAGATCCAAGCCGCGCAAAAACAACGAACCCTGCCCACGTGGCAATCATAACGATTGCTGCAATCGTTCCTTGCCATAGGTCAGCGCGAGATATATTACCAGCGCCTTGATTCTGGGTTTTCATAAGGGGCTATCTGGCAAAAGTTAAATTTGCCCAATAGGACTCCCAAACATATTTGGGGTTATCTGCCGCGACCATATGCACAGAGCTCATCATGAACTCCCCCCCAAGTTTTGGGGTGAAGCTAAAACTTCCGTTCGCATCAGTTTTGAAATATGATTGCGGGTTTTCATTTTCAGGAGACAAATCGCGCTTATCCCAAACCTGTACTTGTGCATTTCCAAGCGGTTGGCCGTTCCAAAGTAATTTAATTTCAACAGTCTCGCCCTCTTGCCCATACAACCCTTTGACCAGAACAAACTCAAGCGGCATACCAACGGCTTGGTCTTTTCCTTGAACTTCCCCTACCTGAACCAATGTTTTTGCACATCGACGATAACCTTCGGTAAATCCTTCTTTTGGCAGTCCACGCTCTATGTGCTGACTTTCAATTTGCTGGATTCCTTGTGTTTTCAGGTAAGTCTGGAATTTCTCCCATTTTTTAAACGTCAGCTTTGAGGTTGATGTGTGAAGTGTCAGAATATTTAATCCCTGAGTAGGTTGGATGATTTTTACCGCTGGGCGTTGTCCGTCCTCACCTTCAATTTTTGAGTTCTGCTTCCCGTTCGAGAGTCTGAAATCTCGGTTCCAATTGCTGATGAAAGGTTGAGTATTCCCTTTGAAGTTGGATCCAATTTTATAATCTGCCTGTAACTCTTCGTTTATGCTTATCTTAAATTTTGCGGGCGCAAGCCACGCTTCGTGGGCTAAAACTCCGGAGCAAAAACCAAAAACGCAAATGAATGTTAACAAAAAGTATCTTGAAATTTTCTGGGTCATGGGTAGTTCTCATTCTTACGACGACACCTTGGTGCCTACTGCATTTAAGTCGGTGATTAAGACAATAACAAATTTAAGGATTTATCTCATGTTAAACATTAGAAACATTTGCTTGCTCGTTATAGCTATGTTCGCACTCGGCAGCACCGCGACGGTTTCTGCACATGAAATTAGTCCAACAATCATTTCAGCGACAGTTGAAGAAAACCTAACCGACGTATCGATTGAAGTCGAAGGTAATCTGGAAGCTCTTATATCTCAAATCGGTGGTGAGCATGAGGATACGGAAGAATCCCCCCAAGCTCCATTGTATAACTCACTCAGAGAACTTTCGCCTGAAGCTTTAAGAGCTGAATTGGAAAAAGCTCTTCCAAGACTTCAAAGCGCAATGAACCTAAGCGCGGAAACCGAAGGTGGTGCAAAATCTCTCCCTTTCACATTGGAAAAATCTAACATTCCTGCAGTTGGCGACGTGGATCTTGCGCGTCTTTCAGCCCTACATTTCAAGACTCAGCTGCCTGAAGGAACTTCAACACTAAGTTGGCAACTTGACAAAGAATATGGCGCCAGTGTTTTCAGGCTAGCACTTCCTGGTGAAGAGCGCCTAACCGAGTGGTTACAAGACGGCAAAACCAGTCGCCTTTTTGACGTGAAAAGCCCAGAAAAACAAACCTTCATGCAAACAGTCGTCTCTTACATTGAAATCGGGTTTGTTCATATTTTACCAAAAGGCCTAGACCATATTTTATTTGTTGTTGGTCTTTTCCTAATCAGCCCGTTCATTCGCCCGCTTTTATGGCAGGTAACAGCCTTTACAGCTGCGCACACAATTACAATCGCGCTTGGTGTTTTGGGTCTTGTTTCGATCCCCGGATATATTGTTGAGCCACTAATCGCCGCGTCAATCATATTGATTGCATTGGAAAACATGATGACAAAATCCGTGTCTTGGTGGCGAACAGGTGTCGTGTTTGTTTTCGGGCTTTTACACGGACTGGGCTTTGCCGGTGTATTGTCAGAAATCGGCCTTCCAGATGGGCAGTTTGTCACAGCTCTCATTTCGTTCAACGTTGGCGTTGAACTTGGCCAACTATGCGTAATTCTAATTTGCTTCCTTGCAGTTGGGCTTTGCTTCCTTGCAGTTGGGCTTTGGTTACGCAACACCCAGTATTACGACCGTTGGGTCAAAATACCGGGTTCATTGATCATCGCGATCGTGGCCACATACTGGTTCCTTGAGCGCACAGTATTAGCTTAAGGCCCAGGCTCCACAACCTCGCTTTCTTTTGGATCTGTTGCTTTCGGCAACAGATCATCCGAACGAATATGAACGTCCAACTGGTTAAACGGAATTTCGATGTCCGCTGCTTGAAGGGCTTCATAAATATCAATCGCCAGATTAGTGCGGGCAACATTTACCGCACCAATATCGGTAAGATATACTTTTACAGTGAAATCAATCGACGAAGCTCCGAAACCCACGAAATGAACAATGGGTTTCGGTATTTTCCGCGCACCTGAAAAATTCGCGACAACGTGTTGAAGTATCTCCATCACATCCCGCGGGTTCGCAGCATAAGCAATGCCCACATCAACCTGTATACGCCCCATTTTGTCGCGATGCGTCAGGTTGGTGACCGACCCACCAACCATGACTGAATTCGGAACCATTACGGTTGAACGATTGAAAGTTTCAATTTCAGTGTAGCGCACTTTGACCTGTTTAATCGTGCCTTCAACGTTTCCATCGACGATAACCCAATCGCCAGGTTTTATCGACCGTTCATAGAGCAATATAAGGCCTGAAACGACGTTGGAAACAATGGTTTGCAAACCGAAACCGATACCAACAGACAAGGCACCAGCAACGATAGCAAGTCTGGACATGTCAACGCCGGCAGCACTTACCGTTGCAAAAAACAACAACGCAAAGCCTGCGTAGGTGAAAGTTGCCAAAATAGCATCACGAACACCTTCGTCCCATCCAGTGTGCGGCAGAACGCGATGCCGCAGATATGACTTGATTAAACGCAAGGTCAACCAAATCACCAAGAACAATACCAAGGCACCGATTATGCTAGAAATCTGAACGTAAACCGGACCAAATTGCACACCTTGCCACAGGTCTTTCAGGAATTGACCAATGGCACCCAAACCAATGCCGAAGAAAGGCAAAACAAAGAACAGTGAAAGACCCATAAGCAACATTTCACCACAGATGTATAAAGGCGCCTTAGTTTCTAATGCCTGAACGTCGGTGCTTAACACTTCTTGCTTTGTATTGTTTTTCACACCTGCCCTAATAACGCGGTACATATACCCACGTCCCAACAAATTTGCGCCTAACAACACCGCCAAGGTACCGTATGCGCTCATGGTAACGCGTGCCAAATTTGGGTAACCAAGCACGAACGCGACGGGGACAACAAACAGCCCAGAGACCATCACTAAACGGAACAGCCATAACATGCTTGAAACTGCCTCGTCTTTATCAAGCGGATCATGAAGGTGACGGCTATAGGCAGGTGCAATTGTACGCATTTGGGCTCGGTTTAGAATGAGAACTGCCAATGCCAAAACCGCTGGTAGGGAAAGTAGCAGCGACAAAAAATCATACAAACTTTGCCCCAGAATGAGGAATTTATGTAGTAGCAACACTCCCCAAAATGCTGACAGCCAGCGCAAAAACGAACCCAAGCTGGCGACTTGCTCATCCAAAACTTCGACAGTGCCAATAAAGAGCCTTTCAGAAAGCTTAAACCTTTGTGTCAGCCATTTACCTGCAACAGCAAATACCAGCAAAACCAGTGCGCCAAGCAGGGGCATAAGCTTCCATGAAGTTAATTTTTTGACTTGTTCTGCCCTTGAGCCTTCGTCAGTCACCACAGTGAAAATTGCTTTGGATTGGATTAACAAAGAGCTCCAATAGGATTTATCAAATACCCCTTCTCTATGGCTCAGAAGAGTTTGCAGACGCTCACTGGTCAAACGCTGTTGAATTTGGTCCGTCAGCAACCCCACTTGAGCTTGAAGTAGATCTAAAGATTTTCTGTAACTTTGAGCTCTCTCTAGGTTTTCGATCAAACCAGCTCTTTGGCTCTCGATTAGTGCTAGCGTCGAGCTGCTAGGCGTTGAGCTTAAACTTGTGCCAATTGTTGGTTGAACAGCGGGTGTTGTTGGCTTTGACGGTTTGTTTTCCGTCGCAAGATCGGACTCATTGATATTTGCCTTATTTTTCGCTCCTGATTGTGGTTCAGAAACCTTTGGGTCTGTCAGTGAGTTCTGTTCGGCATCTTCAGGTTTTGTTCCTGTTGGTTTTTCATCCTGCACTTGCTCTGTTTCTGATTTAGCTTCGCCCAACGCAGTCAATTGCTTTTGAATGAATGCAACCTCTAACTCAGTGCTCTTAATTTCTTTGTTTGCTCCCTCACGAATTTTGATCAACTCGCTTAACCATTCATCAGCCTCTGCGTTGATTTTCGTTCCCAACTGGAGCTTCGAATCTATACTTTTTATGCTGGAAAACCATTGACCAATATCAACCTTGGTCACTTGTCCCAAAGCAGACCCAGCTAGGATCAACAAAATTGAAAACCATACAAATGCAAAATATTTTTGGACTTTAACCAAGTTCATAACTTTCAAGGAAGGTGTTTGCGTAAACATATCGCTCGACTTTGTTTGAAGCTTGACAAAGATGCTTCGATTTAAGTAGGTTCAATACTTCAACATATATGGAAGTTTAATTTATGTCGTTTGCAACTCTAATCACGTCAAAAAAACCTTTGTTGGCTGACGGTGCAACAGGCACAAACTTGTTTGCGATGGGCCTTAAATCCGGCGATGCGCCAGAGCCGTGGAACCTAGAGTGCCCTGAAAAGATATTGG
>JBMYWL010000004.1:0-20817 GCA_049607365.1 Alphaproteobacteria bacterium
GGGCAACTGGTTTGAACTAAGCCCTTTGGGCATCAAAACAGCGGACACACCAGCAGCTTGAACTTGGGCCAGAAAATCCAAACCATTGACGTTTGAGCCCGGTAAAGCCGCAAACAAAACGCCTGATTTTGCCAGACGGCTGTCTTGAGTTACGCTGTTAATTTGCGTGTTTGCATCGCCCACAAGCCGTGCATTCAGTTTTAAGGCCAAATCACCTAAAAGCATGTTTATTGGTCCTAGTTTGTTGCTGGTTCTTGTGGTTCGTCTGGCGCCAAGTTTAGCAACGGCGCTGCACGTTCAATGAAATGTCTGGCGATTGGTGCCGCAACAATACCCGCGGTTGCATACTCTGAAATTTCAAGGTTCACCTTTGGTTCGTCGATCATGGTCAACAAAACGTATTTGGGCTCGTCAATTGGGAACGCACCAATGAAAGATGTAATCTGCTTGGTTTCACTATAGGCACCAACACCGGATTTTTCGGCCGTTCCTGTTTTACCACCAAGGGAATAACCATTTGGTTTGGCCCGTTTTCCAGACCCTTCCTTAACCACAACTTCCATCAATTTACGCAATTGTTTGGACGTGGTCTCAGACATAACACGCTTACCATTGTCGAGCGTGTCGTCTTTGCGTTTCAACAAGGTTGGTTGTCTGTAGACACCACCATTCACCAAAGCAGCGGTAGAGCTTACCATTTGCAACGGGCTTATGGAAATGCCGTGACCGTAAGCAATCGTCATGGTGTTAACGTCACGCCATGTCGCAGGATACGCGGGCTTTCCAATTTCCGGCACTTCAAAGTTCAAAGGTGTTAAAACCCCCAAATCCCTTAAAAACCGCTCCTGAACACGTTGGCCAACTACCTTAGCAACTTTGGCGGCACCAATGTTTGATGAACGCCTTAAAATGCCTTCAAGGTTCAATTCCCCCCAGTAAGGCGCGAAGTCTGTGATGGTGAAGTTGGTTCCGGCAACCTGAATTGGCGCGCCAACCTCAAAGCCGTCTTCCAAACCCACAAGTCCAGATTCCAAAGCCATGGCGGCAGTAAAAATCTTCATGACAGAACCAAGTTCATACACGCCGTGGGACGCGCGGTTAAAACGCTCGTCAGGTGCTGCAATTTGTGGCTGGTTGGGGTCAAAATCTGGCAAGGAAACCATGGCCAAAACCTCTGCTGTGTTGGCGTCTATCAACACGCCAGCTGCGAACTTTGCATCATGCAGCTTTAAGCCACGCATAAGCTCCTCACGTAACACGTTTTGCACGCGCACATCCAGCGACAGTGAAACCGGTTCACCCGTGCCAATCAGGTGACTGTCCAGCGCTTGTTCCACACCCGCCAATCCGATGTTGTCAGGGCTTGAAAACCCGACAGCATGCGCAGACAAGTTGGACTGGGGGTAAACCCGCCATTCTTCTTCCTGAAAATCCAAACCCACAATGCCCAAACGGTTTATTTGATACTGCTGTTCACGGGTAATTGCACGTTGAACAAAGGTACAGGTTCGCTTTTTGCTCAAGCGTTCAAAGGCAACTTCAATGTCCAGATTTGGCAGGATGGATATAAGTTCCAGCGCTGTTTTTTCAGGGTCTTTCAAAATGTGCCCGTTGGCACAAAGAGAAGGCTTCAACAAATTGGTTGCGACCAAAATGCCGTTACGGTCCAAAATGTCGCTACGCTTCTTTTTAGTTAAGGGTCTTAAGGCTTCAATTTGAACCTGAGCCTGCGCCAGCTCGTCTTTCACAAGCGAATTGTCAGTGCCGTACGTGTAAAGCAACACAAGTCTGATTGCGATTGTTACAGAAAAGACCAGTGCGAAAAAGCCGAACAATGCAATTCGGCCAACGGCAACAGCGGGTTTAGCACGCCTTTGTTCCACAATTAGTTTCCGTACAATTCAATCAAAGCACCAACCGGATCATCTTCGGTCAATGTTCTAAGATTGTTAATCGGGCTGGATGAGCTGTTTTGATTTTGGTTTCTAAATTGATTTTGCAATCCATATGGCTTCATGCGCGGCACCATGCCAATCTCAGAAGCTGGTGTGTTGGGTCTGGCAAATGAAGGGCCAGCTGACAAACTTGGTGCCAAATTAGGGGTTTGCACAATCTCTGGCGTTTCTGGGCGCATCGGCAACTCCGCCACATGCATAATTCGTGTGCGAATGTCCGGGTCATACCCCAAATGGCGGTTGGCCAAACTGGCGATGTAACCGGGTTGGTTCAGGTGCGACCACTCCGCTTCCAGAACCTCAATTGACTGCTCGATAGACCCGATTTTCGACTCAAGGCCACGGGCTTCCCGCTCCATTTTTCCAGCTGTGTGCTTAATTTGAAACAGACTAATCAGGCACACCATCAACACGGTCGCCCACGCAAAGAAACGTATCCACATATCTTAAAACGTCCCTTTCTGTCGTGTTGCCTGACTATAGGTTTCGCGCTCGGCTGCGGTTCTTTTTGCAGCGCGTAATTTGGATGACCTTGCCCGCGGATTTCGCGATATTTCATCATCTTGCGGTTTTAGTGCTTTACGCGCAACCAGCGTGAACAAAGGTTCTGGTCGTTCAATCTCCGGCATGTGCCGTGGTGCGCGTGCAAGCATGCCGCAAGCTTCGGCAAAAAACTGTTTTACAATACGGTCTTCAAGCGAATGAAACGTCACAACCACCAAATGCCCGCCTTCTTTCAGGGCGTCAATGGCTTTGTCCAGCACAGCGTGTATGTGCCCAAGCTCGTCATTTACCGCAATGCGAATGGCCTGAAACGAGCGTGTGGCGGGGTCGCTAACCTTAGCACCACCTTTTTTGTAACGCTTGGGCCCAAGTACCCCGCGGATTAAATCCGCCAGTTCATTCGTACGGGTAAAGGGCGTTGTTTCACGACGCTTAACAATGGCACGGGCGATAGCGCGCGATTTTTTCTCGTCACCGTATCTGAACAATATGTTGGCAATTTCCACCTCTTCAAAGGTGTTCACCAAATCAGCTGCTGTCATGCCCTGACTGGTGTCCATGCGCATGTCCAACGGACCATCGTTTTTAAACGAAAAGCCGCGTTCCGGTTGGTCAAGCTGCATACTGGAAACACCCAAATCCAGAATGATCGCATCAATATTGCCGCTGGTAAAACTAGCGTCAGTTTCAGAAACTTGTGCCAGCACCTTGTCCAAATGTCCAAAGTTGCCGTGGGCAATTCTAAACCTGGGCTCGTCTTTAAAACGCGTTTTGGCAATTTCAACAGCGCTTGGGTCTTGGTCAACACCAAGCAGCTTAGCAACACCCTTATCAAGCAGGGCCTGACTGTATCCACCTGCACCAAAGGTGCAATCAACAACAACGGCACCATCCAAGGTACCGGCATTGTCCAACACCTCGTCCAACAAGACAGGCACGTGTGCGTCAAGCCATGGAACGCTGGATTGGTCCCTAGAATCAGTCGTGGGTGAAATGCTCATGTAGAATGAAATCAAAAAAATGAAATTGGATCAGAAATTATTATATCTGAATACACTCAAAACATGACCAAGTTAAGATTTAGAGTCGCCCTACCCGGCTTTAAGAATTCTGGCTTTAAGAATTTCGGCTTTAAGAGTTCAGGCCTTTACGCAAAGGGCCACCTCCCAAAACGTGTACGTGAAAGTGTGGCACTTCCTGATAAGCATCTTTGCCGTGGTTGGACAAAATGCGATACCCACTTTCAACCACGCCTTCCATTTCGCCGATTTTACCAAGCGTGCGCACAAGGTCGACAATTTCAGCGTCGGAAGCTTTGGACGTAAAGTCAGCTGCGGACACATAAGCGCCTTTGGGAATGACCAATACGTGGGTTGAGGCTGATGGGTTTATGTCCCTGAACGCCAAACAATGTTCAGTTTCCAAAACTGTCTGGTTGGGAATTTCACCACGAAGAATTTTGGCGAAGATGTTTTGGTCATCATAAGTCATGTTCATGACGCGTCCTGCTCTGTTTTTGAAGCTTCACGCATGGCCCGTTCAAGCTCTTCCGGTAAACCGTGACGCTCGGCCAGTTCTTTCCACACGTGCTTTGGTGTCACATCGTTCGCGGCCCAGATAACCGCCAGAAAATACAACAGATCCGCTGATTCTTCTATTAAAGGCTTCTTGCGACCACGCACTGCTTCAATCAGGGTTTCCACAGCCTCTTCACCCAGTTTCTGAGCGATTTTTGGCACACCCGCTTCGAACAATTTATGGGTGCGGGACGCGCTGTCCACTTTTCCAGCCACAAACTGTTCGTGACGTTCGTCAATCGTGGCAAACACAGCGTCAAACACGCGGGCATCAATTGCTTTTTTCTTTACCATTTAAATCTCAATATCTTACCAAGTTGGGCGCACAGCAACATTGGCGTTGGCCATATGCTTCTTGGCTTCATTAACCGTATATTCACCAAAATGGAAGATGGAAGCCGCCAAAACAGCCGAAGCGTGCCCTTCGACCACACCATCAACCAAATGGTCAAGGTTACCAACACCACCTGATGCAATGACTGGCACCTGAACAGCGTCACTTACTGCACGGGTCAACGGTAGGTTGAAACCAGCGCGTGTGCCGTCACGGTCCATAGATGTCAGCAAAATTTCACCCGCACCGTAAGATGCCAACTGCTTTGCCCATTCAACAGCGTCCAGCTCGGTCTCGTTCCGTCCACCGTGCGTGAAAACCTTGTGCTGGCCAGCAGCGTTTGTTTTAGCGTCAATCGCCACCACAACACACTGGCTGCCGAATTTGTTCGCGGCGTCTTTCACCAACTGCGGGTTATCAACCGCCGCTGTGTTGATTGACACCTTGTCGGCACCTGCCAACAACAGCTTGCGGATGTCCTCAACCTTACGAACACCACCACCAACTGTCACGGGCATAAAACACTGCGAGACAGTTCGCGAAATCAAATCGTAGGTTGTTTCACGATTATCGCTTGAAGCTGTAATATCCAAAAAACAAAGTTCATCAGCACCAGCTTGATCGTATAAACGTGCTTGCTCTACAGGGTCACCTGCGTCCACCAGGTCAACGAAGTTAACCCCTTTTACGACACGACCATTGTCAACATCCAGACACGGAATTATGCGTGTTTTCAGCATGTGCTTGTGGCCTTGTTTACATATGCCATGGCTTCTGCCAGATCCAACCGGCCATCATAAATCGCCCTGCCGGAAATGACACCTTCCAGTCCGCCCTTGCCAGCGGTAATACCGTGGGTGGCAGCAAGCAAACCTTCAACGTCTTTCATGTCGGCAACACCGCCAGAGGCAATGACCGGAATGCTGGTGTGGTTGGCAAGGGCGACCGTGGCTTCAAGGTTAACACCTTTCAACAAGCCGTCGCGTCCAATGTCTGTAAAAACGATCGCTGCAACACCGCAGTCAGCAAATCTGTCAGCAAGCTCAAACACTGGCACGTTGGAAGATTCTGCCCAGCCCTCAGCCGCGACAAAGCCGTCGCGCGCGTCAATGCCAACCACAATTTTACCAGGGTGTTTTTTACACGCTTCCCGCACCAAAGCCGGGTTCTTCAATGCAACAGTGCCAAGAATGACGCGCGTAATGCCACAGTCAAACCAGTTCTCAATCGTTGCCAAATCGCGGATGCCGCCGCCCAGCTGAATGGACGCAGGTGTCGCTTTACGAATTTGACGCACAACCTCTGCATTAACCGGCTTTCCAGCGAAGGCGCCGTTCAGGTCAACCAGATGCAACCAAGAAGCCCCTTGGTCAACAAACAACTTGGCTTGTGCCGCTGGGTCATCGTTAAACACAGTAACACGGCCCATGTCGCCTTCTTCCAAGCGTACTGCTTGGCCGTCTTTTAAGTCAATCGCAGGGAAAATAATCATCTTAAAACTTCAAATTCAAAATTGGTTTTTTCAGAGTGCTTTGGTGAAGTATCGCCCAGACACCCACTCGTCATTCACCTGAGCGTAATAAGGGTGTGTACCGATAACCTGATAGTCCAGGCTTTCAAGCAAAGCCATAGCAGCTGTTTGGGTGGTTCTAACAGCAGCGTCAACAACACGCATGCCCAGTTTTTGTGCCCCGTCTTCCAACGCGTCAATAAGCTGGTGGGATATGCCGTAGTTTCTGGCCCACGGTGCAATGAACAGGGTCGACAAGGTGCCAACATATCGCTGGGCTTCGTTTGCTTTGGGTGTTCTTTGTAACTGTACCGAACCCGCTATGACGCCGTCTAATCGGCCAACCCACAAAAAGCGTTGCGGAATTAAAACCACCCCGTTCCAGTAGTTTTCCAACACCCAGCGCTCTGGCGGTTCAAGCCAACCAAAACCACCACCTTGCAATATGGCCTCTTCGGTCGCATCACAAAGATCATTCAAATCAGCTGATGTCAGATCCTTCAAACGTTCGACAGTTACACGTGCATTTTTCTCGTAAGGCGTTTTATCTTTAACCAACTCTTTGGTTGAGACAGAGGTAGGAGTGGGGGCAGGGCCGGTTGCTGGGTTGGGTTTCTTCATGGTGTCCAGCCCAGAAAATTCTCGATCATCCGCAGGCCAAGCGCTTGGCTTTTCTCTGGGTGAAACTGCGCACCAATGAACGTGTCTTTGGCAACAATTGCTGTAACGTCACCGCCATATTCAACGGTGGAAATAACATCAGCTTTGTTTTTTGCCTCATATTTATAAGAGTGTACGAAATAGGCATGGTCACCGTTTTGAACACCTGCCATAACGGGGTGGTTTTGTGCACCTTCGCTTAGGTCAAGGTTGTTCCAGCCCATGTGCGGAATTTTCAATGACGCGTCTTCAGGCTCAATCGGCTTAACCGTTCCGCCAATCCAACCCAGTCCTTTGTGGGTGCCAAACTCCAGCCCGTCATCTGCCAACAGCTGCATACCCACGCAAATACCAAAAAACGGCTTACCCTGAACACGTACGGCATCTTGCAGGGCTTCCACCATACCATCAATTTTACGAAGTTGGTCGCCGCAGTCGCCAAATGCACCCTGCCCTGGCAACACAATGTGGGTTGCGTCCGCCAACTCTTCAGCTTTTGTAATTACCCGAACACGGTCTTTTCCGGCAATGTGCTCAAAGGCTTTACTGCAAGAGCGCAAATTGCCAGCTTGATAGTCAACAATAACAACCTTGGGCTTAAAGCCCGTATTTGAAGGTTCTGTTGACACTAGAGCGCGCCTTTGGTTGTGGGCAAATCATCTGATTTACGCGGGTCAATTTCCACGGCTATGCGCAGCGCGCGCGCGACCGCTTTAAACACAGCTTCCGCAATGTGGTGGGAATTGTAACCACGCACCAAATCCACATGCAGTGTCATGCCGCTGTTGTGGGAAAAGGCTTGGAAGAATTCGCGTACAAGCTCTGTGTCAAATGTGCCAATTTTCTGGGTCGGAATTTCGACGTTCCAAGCAAGGTATGATCTGTTTGACAAATCAAGCGCTGCCTGCGCCAAAGCATCATCCATCGCCAACAAAAAAGAACCATACCGAACGATGCCACGCTTATCGCCAAGCGCATCTTTCAAACACTGACCCAATGCGATGCCCACGTCTTCAACCGTGTGGTGGTCGTCAATGTGCAAATCACCCGTTGCTTCAACTTTAATATCGATCAGGGAGTGTCGCGCCAGCTGGTCCAACATATGGTCAAAAAAGCCAACACCTGTCTTGCAATCAGATTGTCCTTGGCCGTCAAGGTTCATCTCAACCCTTATCCGGGTTTCGTTGGTATGCCTTTCCACCAAAGCAGTTCGGGAATTGGCATTAGTGTTGGAACTTGAACCAGTTGTGGTCGTCATTTATTCGCTTTCAACTTCTGTACGCCTTACGGTAAACCACCAAGCCCGAGTCTACCAAACAGAAAGTTTGGTTTATGCCTATGCTCCGTCAGGAAACAAAAGATTGAGCATTTCTTGTGCTTCAGTCTCACTCAAACTTGGCACATATGTCGAAAGGCGATTCCCCAACTCAAAATGCGCTGCGGATAAACCCGCCAATTTCATCTTTGGTTTGGGTTCAGACAAAGCACATAAATCCGCCAGATGCGCAGCCTCGTCCCATATAATTGAAAAATATTGACAAATTTGGTGTTGCAGTTTCAGGTTCGGAGCGCCTTTGTGCCCATGTTCCAGCGCTGAAAGATAAGCTGAGGAAACTCGTAAATCCGCTGCCATTTTTTGCAGACTAATGCCACGTTCCAAGCGAATGTTTCGAATATAAGTCCCAAATGGCGTCATGAAATTTGTTCCTAATATCGGGTGCGTTTTAACAAAACATACAAAGCACCCGTGCCACCATCTTTGGGTTGGGCTTTGGAAATTGCCAGAATTTTCTCGCGGGTCGGGCTCATGTTTAACCACTCCGGCACTTGCCGCTTTAGAACACCGCCGCCTTTTCTGGGGTCACCCTTGCCTGTCACAATAATCAGGCAACGTTTTCCCTGACGAAAGCTAAGCTCAATAAATCGCGACAACTGGTTAAGCGCTTGGTCTTGGGTAAAACCGTGCAAATCCAACCGACCTTCAATCGGTAATTTTCCGCGTCTGAACTTGTCAGCTGTTGACCTGTCCATATCAACCAGTTGGCCAGCTGTCAGATTTGAAATCAGGTTCTTCTTGGTGGTCGCAGGCTTTGGTTCCCCACCCATCAACTTGGCGAACCTTAGACGGTCCTGAACCGCGTCACCAATGGTCCAGTCGGCGTGCTCAAAAGATGTGGGCGAAGTGTTTATGTTGGGAAGCTTTGAAACTTTACCTGTTTGCTTACTACTTGGCTTTTCGACTGGTTTCTCGGGGAACACACTTGTTGATGTAACTGGAAAATGTGGGTCAATCGGGTTTTCATCACGGAACAAATTGTAAGCTGTTTCGGTCGCTTTAAGGGGTTGTGAATTGCTTTTTATGGTGCGCCAAACCGGGTCTTCAGTAACAACTGGCTTTGTGCCAAATTTCGGTTTTTTAGTGTTTTTGACAGCTGTAGATTTTGCCGGTTTTGTGGCTTGTGTCTGTTTAGCTTCCTGCTGATCAAACACTTTTTTCAGGTCAGCACGCGACAAGCTTTTGTTCCGACCTTGCCTAGACACCACCAACCCCAAATTAAGCCAACCTTGTCACCAAGGTCTGTTTTCAAGCCGTCCGTAAAGATGGTCGAGAATTTTTAGCCTTGCGGCCACCACGACGCCTTAAGGGGCGTTCGCCCTTTACATAAAGTTTCAAACCATTTTTTTCAAGCGGTGCTGGCAACGGGATGAAACTGGCAACCTCCTGACAAACACATACCAAGTCTTTGTTTGTGGCTGGGTTACAGATCAACACCCCGCCTTGCATCAGCATGGTTTGTAGGGTGTTCGCGGTTTCCGTGTCCACAGCCTGATTGACATAAATCAGGTTGAACCTGTGGTGGGAAATGTCTTGTACGAAACTGTGTGTGTTTTGCAGGTGAAACGCCACCCGCAAATCCGTATCCAAATACTGACGAACAACGGCCAGCTCCTGTGCATTGTCGTTGGTCGCCAAAAGCTTTGAATCGTTGCTAAGTCCCGCGATTATCCACGCCAAATGCCCGCTTGATGCTGTGGCTGGTTTAACATCGACAACCAGAAACAACCCGTTTGTTTTAGAAGCTGAAATTGCCCGTAAAAACTGACCATACTGTTGGTCTTCCGCGTTTATGACAAAGCCGGATTTATCACTCAACTTTTTTACCAAAGCTGGAACATCGCTGGGTTCGGGCGGGTTTATTAACATTCAATCAGGGTCATTATATTTGGCAATTTATAAGGGTGCGTGTTTAACGGCTTGCAACTGAACCTGCACCAGATTTACGCGGTAATAATACGAAATAGCGACCAGGTTCTTTCATATTTCCGGCAACTTCCAGCGCCTTGGCACCTGTACCCCAATAAACGTCACCACGCACAACCCCTTTAATGGCAGCACCCACGTCTTGGGCAACCATCAATCGTTGGACCGGCACCATTTTACCACGATAAACCGCTTTGGTGTCCAACCACAAAGGCGCACCCAAAGGAATGTGCGCAGGGTCAACCGCCATGCTGCGACCAGGTGTCAGTGTTACACCTTCAGCGCCAATCGGCCCGTCACTAGCATGTGCGCGAAAGAAGATATATCGCGGGTTTGCACGCATAATTTCTGGTGAAATACGTGGATGGTCTTGCAACCATTTTGTCATAGATTGCAATGACTTGGATGTGTTTTTGTCAAAACCTGCACGTAACATGGCCGGAAAAACAGATTTATATTTATGGCCGTTGTCGCCAGAATATGACACCCGCATGCGGCGACCGCTGTGAAGTTGAACCAAACCCGACCCTTGAACCTGCAACATGAACACATCAACGGGGTCTTTCAACCAAACCAAAGGCTTTAGGTTGTCGGCCCATGTTGTTTCCAACACGCGTCTGGATGGTCCGGTGCCTTTGCTTTTCATCCACTTTGAGGCTTGTTCCGGCTTTATGTAAAGTGGGTAGGCATAGCCCGGTCTTTTGGCCAAACTGCCTTCCAGCAAGGGTTCATAATAGCCCGTGAAAATACCGCGACCAGTAACAGCGTGCGGGTCGAAGTTCGCGGTGATGAACCCACGGGCAGAGGCCTCGTCCGTGCCCCTGAACGCCTTCAATTTGGCGCAAACGTATTTCCAGTCCTCGGCTTTACCACCAAGTTTGGTTTTACCAATGTAGTGTTGGTCTGGTTTTGCAGACAAAACGGCGCAAGATTTTCGAAAGGCCGGAATTGCCTTGGCAACAGCGTCAGAGTCCCAGCCAGGCAGCTCGTTAAAACTGGTGCGAGTGAGTGACACCTTGCTTGGCGCGCGCGGGGCTTGCGGCGGTGCTTGCGTGGGTGCTGGTTTAGCACTTTCAAGCGGCGGCACTTGTAACGGCTCACCAATGACACGTGCATTTGCCGTTGTGGAAGCGTCAGAAGCCGTGTCTCTGGTTGAAATGAGGTTACACGCCGACAAGCCAACACACGCTGTAAATACAATCAGCTTACCAACACTTGACGAATTCAAACCTGTACGCATTTCCAAAAAACCATTTATGCCATTAAAACAGAGGCTGTTTTTGGTTTTAAAAGTTGGCAACAAATGGGGCACGGGTTTTCAAACCCTATGTGGTTAGGGCTTGGATCAATGGGTCTATATCTGGAAGCGTCAAGGTGTCACGGCATGCATATGCCAATTTTCGCGGCTTAGGAGTCGCCAACCGTCGCCAATGAAACAAGCGTCCAGTTCGGGTCTTTGGATGTCAGCTTGCGCACCAAAGTCCAGCGATCTTGCTGACTTGCCACATGTGCATCATCTTCATCAATCATGTCGCCATTGGCATCCCGAACGATGTTGATTTGCTGCGTGGTGTACATAACTTCAATTTCAGCCGTCTTGTCTTGCAAAGACGCGCCGATGATCTCCACCTTGTCAAAACCAACAAGTGTGGTTTCAAGCGTTTCGCCAGCGTTCACACGTTGCTCGATCGCGTTTTTGAAATCGTTAAACACCTGTGCGCTCATCAAGCCGCGTAGTTCTTCCAAGTCCCCGGCAGCAAAGCCGTTAATAACCATTTCATAGGCCATTTCTGCACCCTGAACAAAGGTGTCTGGGTGGAAGTCTCTGTCTAGCTTGCGAATGTCGAAGATGGTCGCATTAATTTGTGGATCGTCGTGAAACACCTCCACAGATTTACTGGTGGTTTTGCCTTTACTCTTGTGAAGGTCAACCACGTTGGTCTCATCTTGCTCGTGCTCTTTGGGGTCATAAGTGCTGGGGTCGAAACCATCGTCGGTCTGACTGTCGCTACGTTGATCCGCGTTTTCACCCTTCATAGTCCCAAACGGATGGTCCAATTTGTCCCGACCACTTGAGCGACCAAGCAAATCACGAAGACGGAAAACAAGAAAGAGTGCCAAACCGGCAAATAGTATGATGTCCAAGTTCACGGGATCAACATGTCCTTTGGGATTAAGAAGCAAAACGACTTCTTTTAAAGTAGGCACAATTCGTTCTAATCGCAAGGTCTGGTCGCAAGATCTGTCTAACTTTTTGTTTAGTTTCCTATAAGTTGCCATTTGAAGTCAGCAATTGAAGCTTTGGCGCAAAACTGATACGAAAGCGGCTGCTTAGGAATTTTCAAGGAAACTACCCCACCATGTCGGAAACAGAAACAAACGGCACAACTGAAGCAGAAGGCCAAAAAACCGGCGTAAGCGGAATTGTGGTTAACGCGCAGTATCTCAGAGATTTAAGCTTCGAGAACCCGAACGCACCACAAAGCATCACCATGATGCAGCAGAACCCGCCGCAAATCGCGATTGATATGAACGTGCGCCACCGCCAACTTGAAGGCCGCACATATGAGTCTGTTCTAACCATCAAGGCCAGCGCCAAGTCTGAAGAAAACGTGATTTTCTTGGTCGAGTGTGACTATGCCGGTGTTGTGACTTTGGGCGATGAAATTCCAGATGAAGCCATTCACCCAGTGTTGGTTGTTGAAGTTTCGCGTCTGGTTTTCCCGTTTGCACGTAAAGTCATCTCTGACTCTGTTCAAGAAGGTGGTTTCCCACCACTGCTTGTTAACCCGATCGACTTCCGCCAGTTGCTACAAAAAGCACCCGACGTTGCGACGCAGGAACCAGCCGGAAACGCTTAATCGCTTCGGCTTCAAGACAAAATTTTTCAGAAAGGGGCTTTCATTGTAAGGCCCCTTTTTTGTTTCTGGTTTATTAAGTTGGATTGTACCATAGTCAGCATATGACAAACGACTTTCGTGAACGCCTTTTATCCCGCAAGAAAACGGCCCAAGCCCTTTACAAGGCATTTGATGCTAAAGGGTACGACCCAGCGCGCATTGGTCGCGCTTGGAGTAAGTTCGCCGACCATTGCATCAACACAGCCTTGATTGAGGCTTGGCGTAACACCCCGATTGCCAACAAGCTCTACAAGCCTGAAAAAACAATTCCAGGACTGTTTGTTTTGGGCCTTGGCAAGCTTGGCGGGTTTGACCTGAATTACTCTAGTGATGTTGACTTGGTGGCTTTTTTTGATGCCGATTTGGTGCCAATTCCCGAGCACGTTGGTCGTACCCATGTTTGCGCACAGGTCTTGCGCACCATGACCCGCTTGCTGGACAAGGGCACAGATGCCCGCTTTGTTTGGCGCGTAGATTGGCGTTTGCGCCCTGACCCGTCCATGACCGACCTTGCAATTTCGACCCAAGCGGGTGAAAATTACTACTTTTTCCGTGCTGCGCCTTGGCGGCGTTTGTCCATGGTAAAAGCCCGCGTGGTTGCGGGTGATATGGCTTGTGGACAAAGGTTCTTGAAAGATCTGCACCCATATGTTTGGCGACGACATCTGGAGTTTAAAACGCTGGATGAAATCGCTTCGCTGAAAACAAAGATCCGTCAAGAACACCCCGACCTGAAAGCAGAGCGCATTGCCCAAACCCCCATGCAAACCGCAGACGGCTTTCATTTGAAGCTTGGGCTTGGTGGCATTCGCGAGATTGAATTTTATGTGAATGCCCAGCAGTTGCTGTTGGGTGGTCGTGTGCCAAGCTTACAAACCACCAACACCATGCAAGCGCTGAACGCCTTGGTTCAGGAAAGCGTGATTGAAGAGGACTTGGGCCAGAAACTTCAACACGCTTATTGGCTGTTCAGATCTCTTGAGAACCGCGTGCAGTATCTGGATGACAAACAAACCCACAACTTGCCAACCGACCCAGATACACAAGCTTGGTTGGCCCAAGTTTCAGGCTTTGAAGATTGGACCGCACTGGGCCATGCCCTACGCGATGCCCGAGAGCTTGTGGCCCCAACATTTGACCGCTTGTTGAATGATAATTCAGATGAACAATCTGATGGGCAAGCTGAAACGGATGCCGAAGAACAAGATTTTTCAAGCTCGCCAAATGACGACCCAAACAAAACACTTGATGAGGCCTGCCAAACCCTTGTCCTTGACTGGACACAAGAACCCTTCCGCGGATATGGCGTGACCAGCGACCAGTCAAAGATGTTGCTTCAGGTCGGGCAAGAGTTGACCCGAGTGGCGCTTGCCACTGACCAACCCAACAACAGCGTTCGCGCCATCCACAAGTTTTTGCAAGACCTTGGTCAGCCGGGCGAATATTTGCGGCTGTTTCGTGATCAACCACGGACATTGGCACAGGTCATATTACCCCTATTACAATCCCCCGCCATGCACATTTTGCTGGAACAATCGCCCCACGTAATCGACGGGCTATTGGCGCGGGCGGGTTCCGTCCCCCGGCAACCTGATTTATCGCTTGGTCGAGAAATGCTGGATGCGGCTTTCCGTGATGAAGCCAAGCTTGAAGCTGCCCGTGCGTGGGTAAACGAGCAACTGTACATGTGTTTTCTGTCTGTGTTTGAAAACAATCGCAGCATTCCCGAAGCCGAGGCCTTCCTGACCCGTCTGGCTGAAGGGGCCTTGGCGTTGGTGGGGGATTTGGTTGCCCTACAACACAAGGTCGACAGACTGCCTTTCGCGGTGCTGGGGCTTGGAAAACTTGGCATGCAGGCCATGGCGCCGCGGTCTGATCTGGACCTGATTTTCGTGGTGCCAGATGAAGCGGATTACCAAGCAGCACAACGTTTGGCCAGCAAGTTCATAAGTTCCCTGAACGCTAAAATGCGCGAGGGGCAAGTTTATGAAATTGACATGCGTTTGCGACCATCAGGTCGATCTGGTCCGGTTGTTGTCACCTTCAGCCAATTCCAAACCTATCAGATGACACGTGCCAAAACGTGGGAGCACATGGCTTTGGCGGCCATGCGGCCAGTTGCAGGACATCCGCAATTTTGTGAGGCCATTGCTGAGGTTAAAGCCAAAGTGCAGGGGCTTATTTTGAGCGGTGGCAGGAACGTTGACCAGCTGTATCGGGATGCCTGTAAAATGCTGTTCCGACTTCGTGCAGACCGTGTGAAGCTGCGCATGGACGACCCATTCGAGATTAAGCTGAGGCCCGGCGGGTTGATGGAAACCGAGTATTTCTTGAATTTTTTAAGCCTTAGACACGGTGTCGAAATCGCAACACTGGACGATGTTGCGGCAACCGAGGTTTTGGCCACACTTCACGCCGACTTTGAAAATTTGGTTTTGATTAGACGCAACCTTCGTGATTGGACCTTCGCCCACCGCTTATGGGGTCCAAACTGGCCACAACACACAAAGTTTGAATTTGACGAGGGACGCTTGAATGCAACCTGTCAAACCATCAGCGATTGTCTTCAAAAACACCTGATTGAACCTTGTGACCTGAGCGAAACAGACCTTGCAGACTACGATGAGATGCCAGTCGCTAGATAGACCGTTCAATTTGAGCAATCGACCAGCTTATCGCCACAAAGTTGGGTTAGTCAAAGCGAGTATTTCAGAAGTCATTTCTATTTTTAGCTCATTTTATTCCGCGCCTTTTTCATGTTCGCGGTTGTTAAATTCTCAGGTCAACACATGTTCGCATTTACAAAAAAGTTTGGTTTGGCATTTGCCGTTTCTGTTTTAGTTCTTGGTTTGTCTGTTACCCAACCCGTCCTTGCGGTGGATAAAGCTGTCACAGCCGTGAAAAATGGCCAAAAGTCTGCTGCTAGGGCGATTATGCTTAAGCGCACCGTTTGGGGTCATTTTCGTGCGATGGACGCGGACAACAGCTGGTCCCTGACCTACCCTGAAATGAATGTATATTTCACGGCCATGCACATTGCATTTGACGCCAACAACAATGGTGTGGTTTCGGTACGCGAAGCACCAAAAATCATGTTAAAATACACACTTTCAGGTGAGCCGTTTCCAAACAATGGTTTGAACTTGTCTACTCTACGCGGGCGCTTGCAACGTTTGTTCAACGTACTGGACAAAAACCGCAACCGAGTTCTTTCAGTTTCTGAACTAACTTAGGGGCGCCCTTAGGTACTGGACATAAAATCCACAGCCAAGCGGAAGCATTGATCTGGGTTCTGGACTAGTTCCAGAACAGGAAAACACAAACATACCGATCGATTTAGGTGGTTCTGACCCCGCCTAAAACTCCTCCAACAGATTTTCGATGTAGGACTGCTCTCCCGTGCTTCGGTTCGGGTCTCCCGCGCGGCGACGTAACTCGTCACGAATGTCGCGCGCCGCACGCCTTGCCTGTTCAGGGCTAAGGTCCAGTGGATCAGCGTTCGGGTTGTATGAGCGACCAAGGGGGTCTGTTCCGGCTTGGCTGTTACCTTGCTGGCCCTTGCCACTTTGATTTTGCTCAGAACCCGCTTGACCTTGACCGTTTTCACCTGAGCCGTCTTGTTGTCCTTCTTGGTCGCCACCTTGGCCCTGTTGACCCTGTCCTTCTTGACCTTGTCCTTCTTGACCCTGTTGACCTTGGCCGCTTTGGCCTTGTTGTTCAGCAAGCTGGCTCATTATGTCAGCCATAGATTTGGCAGACCTTTGCAACTCGTTCAGTGCGCGTGCCTGAGCATCCAAAGTTTGCTGACCATCACCTTTTTTTAGCCCTTCAACGGCGTCATTCATCGCGCGCTCTGCCTGACCCAAACCATCAGGAATTTCGCCGCCAAACATCTGGCTCATACCACGCATAGAGTCGCCCAACTGACGGCGCAACTGCTCTTGAGATATGGCATTTTCACGGTCGCGCTGTTGGTTAGACTTCATGCCTTGCTGCTGTTTGCGGAAGGAATCGTTCAACATCTTCTGTTGTTTTCGCATGATGTCGGCCAAGTCGCCCATCATCTCCATGGCCTCGGATTGTGCGTTTTGATCGCCTTGTCCTTCTCCATCAAGGTTCAATTCCAACTTAGAATTGGCAAGGTTTTCCATCATTTCCTTCAGCTGATCAAGCAAATCTAGCGCTTTGTCTTTGGCACCCTTACGTGTCATGGCTTCAAGCTGGCTTGCCAGATCTTCCATAGCATTTGACTGTTTTTTGCCGTTGGGGTTTATGTTCAATTCCCCACTTTCTAGCATCTCCATCAGCTTCTGGTTTATCACTGCTTGTTGATATTCCTGCATGGCTTCACGCAATTGGTCCATCAGGGTGAGTATTTCCGCTTCAGGTGCATCCCGCTCCAGCGCGTCTCGCAACTGCTCTTCAAGCTTTCGAAGCTTTTCTTCAGCTCTGCGTACGGGGTTGTCATCAAGCCGTTTAGCTAGGTCCCACATCTGCCTGACCACGATGTCTTGCTTCATGACCTCGTCCGCTGCCAGTGTTTGCTCGGACAGATCAGTCAAGGCTTTGCGTACGCCCGCAAACTTATCTTCAGCAAGAGAGTCTGTTTCCGTTAATGCCGCCAATGTCAGGGCCACACCCTGCTTGGCTTCCGGACGGTCAAAAAGCTGTTGGCGAAGTTTGGCAAGCTGTTTTGAAAGCGGGTTTTCAAAAGATCTAACCGGCAACGTAACAGTTTTAACCTCTGTGTTTGCCACTTGCTCCGCATAGTCAGCGATGCTGAGTGTCAAGGCGACTTCTTGCCCCGCTAAGGGGTGTCCGGCCAAGTCCAAAAAGTCGGTAAAGTCCAACGATCTCGCGTTTGATTCAGGCAGAATGAGGTCCTGTTCACGGTACAGCAAACTAAGCTCTGACAAGGGCTTTGTTTGTTCTTCAGACGCCGGATCAACAAACAATTTCAGGTCCCTCAACCCATAGTCATCATTCGCGACCAATGCCAATCGCAGTGAACCAGCATCCGTCATACGCGGGTCATCAAGGTGCCGAAACTCAGGGGGTAAGTCAGCAGTCACCTCTGTTTGAATTTCCAGCAATTGGGTTGTTGGTTCCGGTTCAGCATCCTCGTATATGCTTAGCCGTGCCGATTGTTCCAACGGACCTTCAAACCGGAATGCGCCCTTAACGCTGCGGATCAGCTCCAAATTTCGCGCTTCCGCATCGTTTGACGTTTCTGAATCGTTTGACTGTTCTGATTGCCAAAGGCTTGGCGTGGTTTTGGCGTTAATCGGCCCACCCTGAACTTGAAGCAACAACACTGAACGGGTTGGCACTTCAATTTCCACCACCTTGTCAACTGAAGCGACTTCGACCAGAAACGGGGCCTGACCGGTGTAGGTTGGCGGTGACACCCAAGCATCAACCACATAAGGCACAGGTGGTGCGGGCAAAGGCGGTTGCGGCGTCAAACCACGGTCAATTCTGGCCCAGCTGGAACCCCAAGCAAGTGGTATAGCGATAACCAAAAGTAACAAGGGAACAATGCGGAATGCGTTTGTGTCAGCTGCAGGAACACCAGGTTTTGGGCCCTTAAGTCCGATCGCTTTTATTGTCGAGCGCAGGTTGTTTTTGTGTGCTCGCCAAAGGTCTCCCCCTCCAGTACCAGTACCAGAACCAACGGGTAAGTCTTGTAAAGAGGACAAGGGTCGGTGTTTTAAGTTGGAATCGGTTTCCAGCTTTCTTGTCGCTTGCCAGCTTTTGGGCCAAGCAACATTATTGAAGCCTTTGACCAGCAAGAACACAAACACCATGGCACTTAAAGCTAAAACACCAAGGTGAACCAACCAATTCAGGTTGGGTAACAGGTCAAAAAGCAGAATTGACAAGAATATGCCAGCGAACACAGCCGCTGGCCAAAAAGAACGCCACACAGTTTCCCACAGCAAAACCAGAAAAGCAGACAGCTTGAGCAGTTTGAGTTGGAACCCTTGTGGCATAAACTTTTTATTCTCCTGTATTCATCAAGTTTTCATCAGGCGTCTGTGGTCGTCTCAGATTCATCCTGCGTCTCACCTGACGCTTGCCGTGGCACTTCAACAATCAATGTTGCGCCATCAACGCCCGTCACCTTAACGCTGGTTCCGACTGCAGCATCTTCACCTGTGACACGCCAGTCTGTGTCACCAAGCCTGATTGTACCACGCCCATTTTCAATCGCTTTAACCAAAACATAGGTTTGACCAATGTAGGAATCGCCGCGCCTTGACAGGTTAGGCTTATCACCTTCTTCACCATCCCATTTGACATATCTACGACCGACAACAACGCCGAGCAGCGACAAACCAGAGAAAATGAGCAGTTGCATGGCCAGACTAAGTTCCGCACCAAGCAACATATGAAGGCCAAGCAAGATTGCGCCGATACCAAACCACATGACAATAGCACCCGGCATCAACATTTCCAAAATCAAAAACGCGAGACCAATTGCCAACCAGTGCCAGTAAACCATTTCTGGCATGGCCTATCCTCCAGACTTTGGTAATCTGCTGCCACGTTTCTTACCAGCAGCAGCTTCGTCACCATTCAGGGCTTCTTTCGCAAGCTCTGCAACACCGCCGATCGCGCCAATGACACCAGATGCATCAAGCGGCATGAAGATAACTTTTGAATTGTTCGCGCTCGCCACGTCTTTCAAAGACTCAACGTACTTTTGTGCCACGAAATAGTTAACCGCCTGAACATCACCTTCTGCAATAGCTGTCGAAACCATTTGCGTTGCGTTCGCTTCAGCTTTCGCCAAACGCTCACGCGCTTCAGCGTCTAGGAATGCTGCGTCTTTGGCACCTTCAGCTTTCAAGACAGCCGCACGCTTTTCACCTTCAGCGCGCTGTACTTCTGCCTCGCGGAAACCCTCCGCTTCCAGAATGTTCGCACGTTTTTCACGCTCAGCTTTCATCTGACGGCCCATAGACTCAACCAAATCCATCGGTGGTGTAATGTCTTTAATTTCAATACGCGTAACTTTAACGCCCCAGTTGGAAGTTGCGTCATCCACCACCTGCAACAAGCGTGTGTTGATCGAGTCACGCTCGGACAAAACCTGGTCAAGCTCCATAGAGCCAACAACCGTTCTAAGGTTTGTCATGGTCAGGTTCAACGTCGCACGTTCAAGGTCCGACACTTCATAAGAAGCGCGAGCTGCGTCAAGAATTTGGAAAAACACAACGCCGTCAATCGACACCATGGCGTTGTCACGGGTGATCACTTCCTGACTTGGAATGTCCAGCACCTGCTCCATCATGTTGTTTTTGTCACCGATTTTATCGATAATTGGAATGATCAAATTCAAACCCGGTGTCAGTGTTTTGGTGTAACGACCAAAACGCTCTACAGTCCACTCAAAGCCCTGGGGAACAGATTTCACCCCTCGGAAAATGATAAACGCAACAAATACAACGATTACCACCGGTAACGTTAAAAACTCAAAACCACCCATTTCAAAACCCCTAAAATTTCTATTCTTACATCTTCACCCACAGATTGTGAGTTTGAAGCTTATTGTACCATAGATATGGGTATGGAGCGACCAGAATACGAGTCCGAACCTGTGCTTTTTTGCTTTATTTCACGTGAAACAGGCGGTTTTCGCGTCGGCGCTGCGACCGACGTTTCACCAATTCGATGCGACCTGATTTGCAGGGTCGATGTTAGCTTGTGCATGCGCTCAAGGTCTTGACCCAACAAAGAGAAATGACGGTCAAAAGCCTCCAGATTTTGCGACAGTGCCTCCAGATCTTTTGACAAGTGGTCAATCTCGCTTTGGACTTGGTCAATGTTACTCGACAGGAGCGAATCTCTCAGCACGGCCCTTAAGGTGGTCAGCAAAGCGGCGAAAGTTGCGGGTGAAACGATCCACACCTTCAAACGATGTGACAGCTCCACAACACGCCGGAAGTCACAATGCAAGCAGCCAAACACGGCCTCGCTTGGCAAAAACATCAACGCCTGATCCGCCGTTTGCCCCGGCACGATGTATTTGGCGGCAATGTCCTTAAGGTGGTTCGATACATGACGCTCAAACCGCGTCGCAGCGTCTTTTCGTGCTTGGTCAGTGTCAGC
>JBMYWL010000005.1:0-20768 GCA_049607365.1 Alphaproteobacteria bacterium
ACGTTGTGCTCAATCGGCTCACCGCCATCGGCAGGTTGGAAGATCATTTTCAAAGTACCGGCACCAGGTACCAAGAAGTCAGTTGCTTTGTATTGGTCGCCAAATGCGTGACGGCCAATAACGATTGGTTGGGTCCAGCCCGGAACCAAGCGTGGCACGTTTTCCATGATGATCGGCTGACGGAAAATTGTACCGCCAATAATGTTGCGAAGCGTGCCGTTTGGCGAACGCCACATTTTCTTCAGGTCGAATTCTTCAACACGGGCTTCATCTGGCGTGATTGTCGCGCACTTAACGCCAACGCGGTGCTCTTTAATAAGGTTCGCAGCATCTACAGTGATTTGGTCGTCTGTCGCGTCACGGTTTTCCATCGACAGGTCACAGTAAATCAAGTCAACATCCAGATACGGCAAAATGAGCTTATCTTTGATGAACTGCCAGATGATGCGTGTCATCTCGTCGCCATCTAGCTCGACGATCGGGTTTGTGACCTTAATTTTGGACATGTGCGCTTGACCTCTTGTGAATTTCTTTACATGTAAGTTTCCCGGTAACTTATACATGTTTGACGTTCACGAGAAGGCAAATGCCGCAAAACGGGCATGCGTCAGTAAAATATTTACAAGATTTAGGAGGGGTTACTGGTTGCGCCAGTTCACCAACCACTCAAGAGCTTGTTCTTCCGTGTCAGTCCAAACCAGTAAATCTTCACGATCATTGTGCAGATAAGCTTGGTCACGCATTTGGGTGATCATGTCGGCGATTGGTTGCCAAAAACCACCCTTATTTACAATAATGATCGGTTTGTCGTGCTGGCGCAGTTGCTTCCACGTCAAAACCTCAAACAGCTCTTCAAGCGTGCCAAGGCCGCCCGGCAAAATAATGAAGGCTGCGGCAGCGTTAAACATGCCCATTTTGCGCTCGTGCATGTCGTCGACAATTTGCAAGTCATCGGCGTCCAGATTTCCAACCTCAAAGTCGGTTAGGAATTTTGGAATAATACCGGTGACGTGCCCGCCAGCCTCAGACATGCCATTTGCAACCTGACCCATAAGACCACGACGACCGCCGCCATACACCAGATCAAAATTTTGACCTGCCAGAATTTTACCAAGGGTGTAGGCACCATCAAGGTGCGACTTGTCAGCCTCAAGGGAGGCACTGCAATAAACGCAAATTTTTACATTGGTCATGGCTTATTTCCAAAATATATTGTGATTTGCCCAGCTCCGCACTTGTTGCGGAGTCTCGCTCATCTAGGCTCCGCAACAAGTGTGGAGCTGGTAAGGTTTACTTCACCAATCGCGGGCCAGAGAATTCACGCACTTGGCCGTCTTCGCTTAACAAACCAAGGCGACGAGCAACCTCTTGATAAGCTTCGGGTACGTTGCCCAAATCTTCACGGAAGCGGTCCTTGTCCAGCTTTTCGCCTGTTTTACGGTCCCACAGGCGACAGGAATCTGGGCTAATTTCATCGGCCAGAATAATCTGAACGGTTTCGTCTTTGTAAAGACGCCCAAATTCCAGTTTGAAATCGACCAGTTGCAAACCAATGCCAGCAAATATGCCGCTTAAAATATCGTTGATGCGCATGGCGTAGGAAACGATGTCTTCAAGCTCCTGCGGGGTGGCCCAACCAAAACACAAAATGTGTTCATCGCTGATTAAGGGGTCACCCAAGGCGTCATCTTTGTAGCACCACTCCAGAATGGTACGGTCAAGCTTGGTGCCAGACTCAATGCCAAGGCGTTTGCAAATGGAGCCAGCAGCCACGTTGCGAATAACCACTTCAAGCGGCACGATTTCCACTGCTTTGACCAATTGTTCGCGCATGTTAAGGCGTTTTAGAAAGTGGGTTGGAATGCCCATCTCGCCAATGCGTTTCATCAAAAACTCGCTGATGCGGTTGTTCAAAACGCCCTTGCCGTTAATCTCGCCCTTCTTTTGATTGTTAAAGGCGGTGGCATCATCTTTAAAGTACTGAACGATGGTGCCAGCTTCTGGGCCTTCGAACAATATTTTGGCTTTGCCTTCGTAGATTTTTTTGCCGCGTGTCATTCGTTTATGCCTTTTGTTTGAGAAGCGCTGACATAAAGATGTCTGCTGCTTGCTCGGCTGTTTGAAGGGTAGACTGGTCTTCGCCGGGGTAGGCTTTTTTGCGCAGGTTGGTTGCGGTTGGGCCGGGGTCTATGCCCTGAACCTTAATGCCGTAGGACTGTACTTCGTTGGCGTAGGTTGACACCAAGGCCGCCAATGCAGCTTTGGATGCAGCATAAGCCGTCCAATAAGGACGCCCGTCTTCCGGCGCGCTGCCAAGTGCGAACACGGCACGTGCGTTGTCACTCAAACGAAGCAGGGGATCACAAGTGCGGATCAACCGTGCGTTGGCTTCGGCGTGAACACACATGGCACGCTGCCAATCTGGTGGGTCCAGCTGCCAAGTCGGTATCAGCTCGTTCATGTATCCCGCCATACCACACAGTATGTCCAACTTGCCCCAACGCTCGTAAATTTGTGGGCCCAAAGCGTCGATCTGGTCGAGCTTTAGCAGGTCCAGGTAAACCAAGGTCGCTTGAGGTCCACCAGCGGATTGAATTTCATCGTCAAGCTCTTCAAGGCCGCCAAGTGTTCTGGCAACCGCAATGACTTGTGCACCAGCACTGCCAAGTTTAAGCGCAAGCTGCCGCCCGATACCCCGAGAGGCACCTGTCACAAGGGCTATTTGACCGTTTAGTTTAAGTTCTGTGTTCAATTCATGTTCCTTTAGGGTCATATTCCCCTAAGCGCGCATAAGGCTGTTTGCATGAAGCCGCTTAAATATGTTTTTAACCAATCGCCAGCTAAAACCGATCAGGCTCAGCAAGCTAACGCCCAGTATTAAGCCAATCAAGCCGTATATAAGTCCTGCTGTACTTAAGGGCAAGGAAGGTTCAAAAATGGCAAAGGTGTCGGTTGATATGTTGCTGTTCACCCAGCGTGCAAAAGACGCTGGTTGTTGCCATATGGCAGAGCTTTGCAGTGCTGAGAAAGCTTGCTGGTGATTGTCCAGATCATCCACAACGCCTTTTATGGCATCGGCTGTACCCACAACTGTTTCATCTGCATTTTCAGACAAACGGTTTATGTAGGTTTTAAGGTCCAACCCTTGCAGTTTGGCAGCTTCGACAAACCGCCCAACATCAAGTTTTGCCTGTTCCAAGTGTCCGCCCAACCTTTGTAGGTACTGCTGAAAAAAGGCAGGGAACTGCATCAGCGAAACGGCGCCAATGGTTCCAAAAATGCCACTTATCAGTCGGGAGAACATGGTCTTTGCTCGTTTCCTTTAAGTCTCGGCCAAAAGCGAAAGCTGTAATTTGTCAGCGTTCTCGCTCATGTGGTCTTCCAGTTTAGTCGGATAATCACCTGTAAAACAAGCGTCACAGAACTGGGGGGTGTCCATGTTGCGTTTGGCCTCACCAACCGCGCGGTACAATCCATCGACCGAAATGAACTCCAAACTATCAGCGCCAACGAACTCGGCCATGTCTTGAACCGGCATTTTATGCGCCAAAAGCTGGTCTTGGCTTGGTGTGTTGATGCCGTAAAAACACGGGTTGGCAGTTGGTGGTGCGGCGATGCGCAGGTGAACCTCTTTAGCGCCAGCCAAGCGAACCATCTCAACAATTTTCACCATTGTGGTGCCGCGAACGATGGAATCGTCAACCAAAATGACACGTTTGCCATTCAACCGCGCTTTGTTGGCATTGTGTTTCAGGCGAACACCAAGGTTACGAATTTGCTGGGTTGGCTCAATAAAGGTACGGCCAACGTAGTGGTTACGAATAATGCCAAGTTCAAACGGAATGCCGGACGCTTCGGCATATCCCAAAGCTGCTGGAACGCCAGAGTCTGGAACAGGCACCACAACATCCGCATCGACGGGTGTTTCACGATGAAGTTCGTGGCCCACAAGCTTGCGCACTTCGTAGACATCTCGTCCCAGCCACATGGAATCTGGTCTGGCGAAATAAAGAAATTCAAAAATGCAGGGCTTTGGTGGTTTTGCAGCAAAGGGTTTGTAGGACTCTAAACCCTTGTCGCTAACAACCACGACTTCACCCGGCTCTACATCCCGCACGAAGTCAGCGCCGAAAATATCAAGCGCACAGGTTTCAGAGGTTAGAACGTAGGAATCACCCAGTTTACCCAGCACAAGCGGGCGAACACCGCGTGGGTCGCGAACACCGATGATGCAATCTTTGGTCATGCAAACAAGCGAGTAAGCGCCCTCAATTCCTTGTAAGGCTTCAATCAAACGATCAACCGGAGAATTTCGAACCGAGCGCGCCATTAAATGCACGATGACTTCGGTGTCAGATGTTGACTGGAACAAAGCGCCGTGTTGGCGTAATTCTTCGCGGATTGTATAGGCGTTGGTCAAGTTGCCGTTGTGGGCAACAGCGAAACCGCCAAAGCTCATGTCGGCGTAGATTGGTTGAATGTTACGTGCCGCAGATCCGCCGCTGGTTGCGTAACGGTTGTGGCCAATTGCCGCTGGGCCTTTCAGGTGGTTGATGACTTTTTCAGATGAGAAAATCTCACCAACATGACCAGCACCGCGGTGGGCGTTAAAAGTTTTACCATCGTAGGCAACAATGCCGGCGCCGTCTTGGCCGCGATGTTGTAAAGCGTGCAGGCCCAAAGCGGTGTGGGCCGCTGCATCTTCGTCGTTCCAAACTGCGAAAATGCCGCACTCTTCTTTGGGTTTTCCGAAGGTAGGGTCAGACTCTTCGTGATGGCGACGGTTGCGAAATTCGGCAACGGTTTCTTGTGTCATCAACGAGCTTCCTTTGTTTTCAGCAAATCTTAAATGCTGTGGAGGATGAGACCCTGTGCGGTCTGATTGTTCGGTGTGCTGTCTTTTACAGAAAAATCCTGACCTGTTGCGCTGTTATTCAAACGTGGCAGCCCCGTAGATATAAGGCGTGGACCCATGTTGTTCTCAACATCGGTTAACATATCCTGAAACCAATCTTCCTGAACGCGCTCATGTGGCAGCTCTTTAATCAGGCGAATTATCTGGCGCGCGCCATCATCAGCATAAGGCAATAGTTTTGATGTTTCTGCAATTTGGCTGCGGGTTTGGCTTGTGGTCGCGTGGGCCAAGCCAACAACCAAAATACACAAAACCAATAAGCCGCGTGCCAAGCCAAAAAACAAACCCAAGGTGCTGTCAATCAACCAGAAGGAGGAGCGTCGAATTCCGCGCCACAAAGGTCCACCCAACAGCATGAAAATAATCAACAAAATCAGGAACACGACGATAACGGAAATGCCCGCAACAATGTACGTTTGCTGGGTTATGTTTTCCATCACCCAGTTTGAAGTGAAATCATAGGCCATGTCAGTGATGACGGCAGCGGCCAACCAAGCAACAATCGCCAGCACTTCACGTGTAAACCCACGGAAGAAACCAAACATAACGGACAGAAAAATCAACACGACGGCAACCATGTCGAACCAGTATTGGGTTAGGAATTCCAACGGATTGGCCCTTTGATTAGGAAATTCGAGAATGAAGCATAAACAACCTATCTGTTAAAGATGGCATACTTTTGGGCGTTTAAGCTTTGTTATTTTTATAAAGCTTCCAACATCCGTGCCAACTCTGACAGGTGGGAAATGCCTTCAATTCGAAGTTCGGGTTTCTCGGTCTGTCCTGATCTGCGATTTTTTGGGACAAATGCAGATTTGAACCCCAGTTTTGCAGATTCTTTCAACCGTTGCTCGCGGCTTGAAACGGCGCGAACTTCTCCTGACAAGCCAATTTCACCAAAAACAACTGAGTTATTTGGCAAGGGTTTGTCAAAAAGGGACGACATAAGCGCTGCTGCCATGGCCATGTCGGCTGCAGGTTCACCGATTTTCAGGCCGCCAGCCACGTTCAAATAAACATCGTTGGCACCAATTTCTATGCCGCATCTGGCTTCCAGTACGGCCAGTACCATGGCCAAGCGACCGGCGTCCCAACCAACCACAGCTCGGCGGGGTGTGCCCAGTGGTGAAGGAGCGACGAGCGCTTGCACTTCAACCAACACGGGGCGTGTGCCCTCAACACCAGCAAAAACAGCAGCACCCGAAACATTGGTTTCCCGTTCGGCCAAAAACAATTCTGACGGGTTAGCAACTTCGCGCAGACCAAGTTCGCCCATTTCAAACACGCCGATTTCATCTGCAGGGCCAAAACGGTTTTTAATTGCACGAAGAATGCGGAACTGGTGGCCACGGTCGCCCTCGAACTGAATAACCGCGTCAACCATGTGCTCCAGCACTTTGGGTCCAGCGATTGTGCCCTCTTTGTTAACGTGTCCAACCAAAAGCAAGGCAAAGCCACGTTGTTTGGCAATGCGTATAAGTTCTTGCGCGCAGCCCCTGACTTGCGACACGGTACCAGGCGCTGAATCCAGCCCCTCATGGTAAACGGTTTGTATGGAATCGATAACCACAAAGTCAGCAGAACCCGCATAATCAAGCGAGGCGATGATGTCTTGCAACCGTGTTGCAGAGGCCAATTTAATGGGCGCTTTTTCCAGTCCCAAACGTTTTGCACGCATGCGAACCTGGTCGGCTGCTTCTTCACCAGAGATGTAAACGCTGGTTTTTCCCTGATTTGCAAGTTGCGCGGTAACTTGCAAAAGAAGAGTAGATTTGCCAACGCCGGGGTCACCGCCAATTAACACAGCAGAGCCCGGAACAAGCCCGCCACCTGTCACACGATCGAATTCAGTAATTTTTGTGGCCGAGCGTACAACCGGCTTTGCTTCAACGTTCAGTTCTTCAAATTCCAGCCTGCGTCCACGTGTCGCTTTGCCACTTTTGGCACCGCCAACAGGGGCTGAGCCTGAAACCTGTTCTTCAACCAGAGAGTTCCATTCGTGGCACGCTTCGCATTTTCCAGCCCATTTGGAGTAGACAGCGCCGCAAGATTGGCAAGCGAAAGAAGTTTGTTGTTTTGCCATTTAAAGGGATATTCCTTTGTTCGCATCGCCTGATGGCATGTTCGTACCCGTGGTTTGTTTTGTTATGGGGTCTATGAAAGCACGAAGGTCTGGTTGGTCAGCTGTGAACAATTCGGTTGGTGCACCTTTCCACACAAAACGCCCAGCCTTCAACAGAGCCACTTCATCGGCAATCGTGGTGGCGCTCGACATGTCATGGGTAATAGTGATGGTAGACGCGCCAAGATTTTTCACAAGGCGCGCGATTAAGTCATTGATTTGTGCAGCCCGCACAGGGTCCAAACCAGTGGTTGGTTCGTCGAAGAAAACAAGCTCTGGTTCAAAGGCTACTGCGCGCGCAAGTGCTGCACGTTTTTGCATGCCGCCGGATAATTCAGACGGGTATAAGTCAGCAACTGCTGCGTCCAAATCCACATCTTTAAGCTTGGCTTTGGCCAGTGATTTGGCCTCTGACCTGGAGATTCTTCGCGCGCCATTTTTAAGCACACCCGTGCCAAACAAGCCTTTGAAGGCAATGTTTTCCCAGATGGTCAAGCTGTCAAAAAGGGCACCAGCTTGAAATAACATGCTCATCCGGTCGATGGAATCGTCAATAGATGCGCCGAATATTTCGATGTGTCCGGCGTCGGGTTTTAACAGGCCTAACAAGCATTTTAACAGGACAGATTTGCCCGTACCTGACCCGCCAACGATAACAAGAGACCGTCCCTGTGCGAGTGAAAATTCAAGGTTTTCAAGAATTGTTTTTTGATTATCGGGTGTGCCAAAACTTTTGTTTAAAGCGGTAACACTCACAGCATTGGTCATGAAAATTCAGGCCTGAAAATTGCAGATATATACAGAAGTCGTGTGGCCCTTAAGGCCCGTACCCCTTTTTAGGGTATTGGGAAGCAGCGGTCGCGCAAAATTTTGAACTAGCCCCATATTTGACCAGAACTCTTTTTTTAAACTTATTTTGAAAACAAATCTGAACGAAAAATAAATCGCTTAAACTATATATTACCGGATTAGTTACCCACTGAATGCCTTCATCTTCAAAGACGCTTAATTTTTACATCTTTGTGACTTTCACCAAATGGCTGGTTGCCATGATTTTGGGTGTGTCCTTCATCATCTTTCTGGTGGATTTGGTTGAGGTGTTGCGACGTGCGTCTTCTGTTCCTGAGGTAACGCTGCAAATTGCTGCGACCATGTCAATTTTACGCGTGCCCGAGTTGTTGCAAGAGGTCATGCCCATTCTGGTGTTGTTTTCGGTCATTGGCGCTTTGTGGTGGCGCAGCAGAAGCCATGAACTGATCGTGGCACGAGCGACGGGCTTGTCTATCTGGCAATTTCTACAACCCATCATGCTGACGGTGCTCGTTTTTGGTGCGCTGGTTGTCGCTTTGTTCAACCCCTTGTCCCTGCACTCAAGTTTAAGTTTGAAGAATCTTGAAACAACCTTTTTTGCGCGCGATAGCTCTGCACCGGTAATACGGGTTTCTTCAACCGGCGTGTGGTTGCGTGAAGACCTTGAAAAAGGGGCCTATCGTCTGGTTCGTGCGCGTGAAGTCGCGACGAAAAATGACTCGGCCACAATGAGCAACATAGATTTGTTTGTTGTTGGTCAGTCTGGCGGTTTATTATTAAGCTGGCACGCCGACACTTTGACGCTGGTTGATGGTGAACTGCGATTTGAAAAAGTGACGGATCAGGCTGAGCCAAGTAAGCCAAAGCGGATCGCTGACCAGCTGCTCAACACCAAGCTTACAATTGAAAACCTGTTTAAACAAAACAGGACGTTTGGAGAAGTTCACTTCTGGCAGATGCCAAACCGTATTCAAGAGCTGAAACTTGCTGGTGCTGCCTTTGGTGAGACAGAGTTGAGATACACCAAGCTATGGTCATTGCCGTTTGTGCTGGTGTCTATGGTTTTGTTGGCGGCTTTGTTCTCGCTTCGCATGACCCGCTCTGGCGGTGTTGGTAAAATGATATTGGCTGGCGTTACAATCGCGATCCTTTTGCATTTCTTGACTGATATTTTGTACTCATTCGCGCTGGCTGGCAGTTTGCCAATTTTCATCGCGGTGTGGTCTGTGCCCTTAACCCTAAGCTGTGTGTGTTCCTTCTTTTTGTTGGAGCATGAAGATGGGTAAGTTCATTGCAGTATATACGCGGTTTGTGTGCTTACTGCTTGTCCTGACGGGAATTGGTCAAGGCGTGCTGGCACAAACCAATTCAGCCAGCAGACCACAGTCTTCCTTGTCCAGTGCGTTTAACGTTAACACGCTGACAGAGGAGCCCGTGTTGTTTGCTGCGGATAAGCTGGCTTACAAAGACGACGGTAATATTGTCGAAGCAATCGGGAATGTTGAAATTCGCCAGGCAGGGCGGATAATCTCGGCTGATAAATTGATTTATAACCGCAAATCTGAAGAGATTGTCGCAACTGGAAACGTTACGGTACAGGACGAGCAAGGCAACATAATCCGCACCGATCGCATTGCTTTGGACAAAAACTTCACACGCGGGTTCATGGAAAACATGCAGATGTTGTTGGCGCCCGATGTTCAGTTGGCTGCCAATTATGGAGAGCGAAGTGGTGGAGACCGACTTTCCTTATATAAGTCAGTGTTTTCGCCTTGTCCGGCTTGTGAGGAGGACCCGTCAAAAGAGCGGTTGTGGCAGCTTAAGGCTGGTCAAATCGTTTTAGATGAAAACAAAAACCAAGTGTTTTACCGCAACATTTCGTTTGAAGTGAAGGGTGTTCCGGTTTTCTTCCTGCCGTTTTTTGCCCACCCAGATCCGCGGGTTAAACGCCAATCTGGTTTCATGATGCCATCTATTGTTTCAAGCTCAAATTTGGGTACGGGTCTTTCCACACCCTATTTCTTGGACCTTGGCGACTCTCATGATGTGACATTAACACCTGCGGTTTATATGGGTTTGTCAGATACGCCGGGACAAGACTCTGGTGTTGGCGGGGTAACTTTGGACGGCGAATTCAGGCAAGCTTTGCCGGGTGGAGAGCTAAACATAAAGTCTTACAATTTACTCGAAAACAAAGGCTCATACCTAGATCATAATGTGTTTGGTGCGACAGGTGAAAATTATAACAATGCAGTTCGTGTTAAATTAGAATCTGATCTGGGCCAATACTCACGTGTCTCTGGCTCATTTGATGGTTGGAGTGACCGCGAATATTTCAATGAAATGGGCATAGACACGGAATCTTATGGTACCCGAGACTTAAAGCTGGAGAGCTTTTGGCAACGCTCATACGCAGCTGCAAGTGTTTCTGACCAATATGTTATGCGGGATGCTTTGGTTGCCACAGGTGAAACGCTGCCAGATACATCCTCGGTTAAACTTGCCTTTAAATCTGAACCATTCTGGGGTGGTGCCACCGTTACTATGAATGCGGAGGCCAAAGGCTTGTACCGTGAAGATGGCAGAGACTATGGGCGCTTGTCGTCTGACCTGCTTTTAACGGTACCATTTACGAGCGACCTTGGCATTAAAACCACATTGAGTGCGGGTGGCTTTGGTTCTTATTACAAAATTCATCAGGCGGACAACACCAACACGCTTAACACAGCGAATTCAACATTTGACGGTCAAGCGCACAGGTTTCATCCAGCTGCATCTGTGCGTGTCGAATGGCCGTTGGCGTCAACAAACGGCAGTTTCGACCAAGTGTTAGAGCCGATGGTTCAGGCCGTGTATGCAGGGTCTAAGTCCTACACAGACTTTGTGCCGAACGAAGACAGCGTTGAATTGGCGCTGGATGAAAGTAACATGTTCAACCTGTGGCGGACAAACGGCATCGACAAAATTGATGCGGGATCACGGGTTGATTACGGCGTGCGTTACAGCTTGTTTAACGGCAGTGACAGTTGGTTGAGCTTGTTTGCAGGGCAGTCTTATAAACTTGAAAACACCAACAACCAGTGGGGGCAGGGTTCAGGCCTTGAAAATGACTTTTCGCATGTAATCGGATCTGTGACCTATAACCCGGGTGAGGTCTTTGATGCTACGTGGCGGTTTGGTTACGACTTTGAAACTGGTAAATTTTACGCAAACGACGTTGATTTGACCATTACAACGGAGCGTGCAACAGCCAAAGCATCTTATGAAACGGGCCGAACAAATCCAGCCTCGCTGGCATTGGAACGCATGTCTTTGTCGCTAAATTTGAAACCGCTTGATTTTTTAAGTCTTGACCTTGGGTATTACGACAACTTCCTGATTCAGAATGACAAAACTTATAATGGATCAATCAGCTTTTCTCCCACTGATCGCCTGACTTTGACCACAGGTTACGACTACACTCAGCTTACAGACAAAAAAACCTACTCCAGTTCCGTGTCTTATGTTCACCCTTGTCTAAATTTCTCGTTGACGGGGGAGCGCAGTTTCGACTCTAACGGAACCAAGAGTGATAAGTTTGGCTTAACTTTAGGGCTTAAGTATTTGGGGGATTCCGAACAACTTGGCAAAAACTAAGGTTCAGCTGTATATTTGAAAGTATTGAATGTTGGCAAATCGAGCCCTCGAGAATCTGGTTGTTATGGGTCAAAAAACCGCCCGAAACATTGGCCGAAAAGTTGGTCGAAAAGCTGCACTGGCGCTTGTAGGTGTTTTATCAATCGCCTTAGTACCAACTTCTGATTCAGGCAGCTGGATCAGTCAAAACGTATCTGCTCAAAATACCCTGACCGCTGCTGCATTCGTAAATGACGACGTCATTACGGTCGTTGATGTTGCCTCACGCGTGAATTTGGCAATTTCAGGCACGGGTGAAGATGGTAACGACCAAGTTCGCAGCAAACTGCAACGTTTGGTCATTGAAAGTTTAATAAACGAAAGCCTACAGCTGCAAGAAGCAAGACGTGTGGGTTTTGACTTGCCATCTAACGAAGTTAACGAAGCTGCTTCACGCATTGCGCGCCAAAACGGAAAAACACTCAGCCAGTTTTTGACAGAACTGGAAGGCAAAGGCGTGACACGCCCAACATTGCTAAATCAGGTGAAAGCGCAGCTATCTTGGCAAATTCTGGTTAGCCGCAGGTTCGGTTCAACCGTAAACATAAGTGACGCAGACATAGCGCGGGTTCGTGAAACCTATAGACGCAACGCGAATTTGCAGGAACGTCAGCTTTCTGAGATTTTCCTGCCCTACTCAAATTCTGTGTCACCAGCTCAAACAGTACAAAGCATGCAAACTCTTGCCGACCAGATTCAGGCAGGTAAAAACTTCAGCTTTTTGGCTCAACAGTTTTCGCAAGCACCAACAGCAGTTGAAGGTGGTGACCTTGGTTGGGTTGCTGAGGGAAGTTTAGCGCCGGAAATTGAAAACCAATTGCGTCAAGTTACAATCGGCAACATCTCGCCACCAATACAAACGGCAGAGGGTGTGTATCTCTACGGGGTGCGCGCGCAACGTCCGGTTGGTAAGCGTGCCGTAGGTTCCAAGGTTAGAATTTTGCAACTGTTCTTTGGGTTGCCGTCAAACTTGGAATCGTTCGAAGCCCAGCAGAAGTTGGCGCGTGCAGCGGCAATCATTCAATCCGTTAAGGGTTGCGAGCAGTTTAAAACGGCAATCCAACGCTTTGGCGAGCAAGGCTCTGGTGACATGGGGTATGTTGACCCCGCAACTTTGCCGTCTGATTTGGTTCAAGTGGCCGTACGAATTGAAGAAGGTCGGGTTACGCCACCTTACCCCGTGCCGAACGGTGCAGCGCTGTTTATGGTCTGTGACAAACAAGAGGTCACCGAAGATGTGAAAGACGAAGAAATTCGCAACACTTTGACCGACGAAAAATTACAGGGTTTGTCAAAGCGCTACCTGAAAGAGCTGAAAAGCCGTGCCTTCATCGACGTTCGTCTTAGGTAATGAGCACACAAAATAAGAAACTAAGTGTGACGGACAAAGTTCTGAACTTGCCACCGCTACGGGTGACTTTGGAAAGGTTCGACCTGCAGCCCAAAAAATCCATGGGTCAGAACTTTCTGCTCGACCTGAACATCACACAGAAAATAGCGCGTCAGGCCGGTCGTTTGGAAGGCGCGAACGTGCTGGAGATTGGCCCAGGTCCAGGTGGTTTAACACGTGCTATTCTTGGCAGCGGTGTTGGCCATTTGACCGTTGTGGAAAAAGACGCACGCTGTCTGGGTGTTATGGCTGAACTGTCGGAGCTGGCAGATGGTAGTATGAGCATCCGCAATATGGATGCGCTGGAACTCGACATTGGGGTGCTTGACCCAAAGCCACAACATATCATCGCCAATTTGCCCTACAACGTGGCAACGCCCTTGCTGATTGGTTGGTTACGCCACGTTTATGACGCGCAGCAAAGCGATGGTGTGCCGTCTGAACTGAAATCCATGGTGTTGATGTTCCAAAAGGAAGTCGGCGAGCGTATTTACGCGTCAGCTGGCGGCAAGACATATGGACGCTTGGCCATCTTAAGCCAGTGGTTGTGTCAAACTGCCCCTTGCTTTGAATTGCCGCCGGAAGCATTCACTCCACCCCCTAAAGTGACATCGATTGTTGTTAAGTTGGAGCCACGGGCCGAGCCCTTGTTTCCGGCAACGTTTGAAGAAATTGAATCTCTGGCGCAGACTCTGTTTGGCCAAAGGCGAAAAATGTTGCGCCAAACTTTGAAGAAATTGACGCCTAATGTTGCCGAGACCCTCGAAAAAGCAGGAATTGACGGAACACGTCGTGCCGAAACGCTTGAGTTGATGGAATTTGGCGCCTTGTTGACGGCACTTCGTGGTTAGGGTTCTTATAACCGGTGGGTCAAGTGGCATTGGTTTGGCGCTGGCAAAAGCATATGCGCAAGATGGTGCACAGTCTGGTGCTCACGTTTACATTTCCGGTCAATCCGCAGAACGGCTTGATGCAGCAAAGCAAGAGCTGGAAGTTTTGGGTGCGACTGTTGAGGCCAAGCTGATTGACGTACGGGATGAAAACGCCATGGCCATGTGGTTGGCTGAGGCATTTGCAAGTGGTCCCTTGGATTTGGTGGTGGCAAACGCTGGTGTTGCGGGGAAAACCCCACAAGCCACAAGCTCTTACAAACAACAGCTTGACCGCGTCATGAGTGTAAATGTGCAGGGTGTGTTTAACACCGTTCTGCCCGCTATCGACTTAATGGAAACCGCTGGCGGTGGACAAATTGCCATTGTTTCATCATTGGCAGGTTTTCGTGGTTTGCCAACCACCGCGGCTTATAGCGCGTCTAAAGCCGCGGTAAAGTCATGGGGCGAGGCTTTGCGTCCCCAGTTGGCCAAGTCAAACATTCGCTTGTCGGTCATTTGCCCGGGTTTCGTGCGTTCCAGAATCACCGACGAGAACAAGTTTCCCATGCCGTTTTTCATGGAAGCGGACAAAGCTGCAAACCTGATTAAACGGAAACTTGCGCGTAATGTTGGCCGTATAGCGTTTCCGTTCCCCATGTACATGGGAACTTGGTTTTTGTCTGTTGTGCCAGATTGGCTTGGCAATTTAATGACAAGCGCTGGTGCAAAACGCGTCAACAAGTGACGCGCAGAAGGAATTCACATCCTAGCTCCTAATTCCCGGAGTTGATTTTGCGCCATTTTGCCACGTTGCGTTCGTGCTCGGCAAAGGTCTCGGCAAAAACATGACCGCCCGTGCCATCTGCAACAAAGAAGATGTAAGGAGTGGCAACAGGACGCAGAACGCCTTCAAGCGCACCCAAACCCGGGTTGCAGATTGGTGTCGGTGGCAGCCCTTTGTTGCGATAGGTGTTCCAAGGTGACTTTACGCGCAAGTCTTTCAACAGCAAGGGGCGGTCCAACTTTTTCTGGCCCATGGTAAGGGCGTATATAACCGTTGGATCGGCTTCCAGCTTTTTGTTGATGCGCAAACGGTTCAAGTAAACTGATGCGACAACGGCGTATTCTTCAACTCGTGCCGTTTCTTTCTCAACGATAGATGCCAGAATAATTGCTTCTTCCAGCGATTTTATTGGCAGGTCTTTGTCACGCTTTTCCCACAGACGCTGGCTTTCTTTTGCCATGGCGTCTTGCATGCGCTTTACGAATGAATCGCGTGTATCGTTACGGCTGTAATAATAGGTGTTTGGGAACAGGCTGCCTTCGAGCGGCTCGACTGAAATTTCGCCTGATAGCCCTTCGGCGGCGTTTATTTGGTCCAATATTTCAGCTGTCGTCACACCTTCAGGAAACGTGAGCTTCCGGTCGAGTGACACACCTTGGGTTAGGATTTTTGTAACATCATCCAAGCTTGCCCGTGCCGGAAATTCATATTCTCCAGCTTTCAACAAGGTTCCCCGACCAGACAGGCGCGTGTACCAGTTGAATACTGTGGCGTTGGCGATGACACCTTCGCTTTCTAGCGTTTTTGCGATTGTTTTTAATGACGATCCGGGGGCGATGTAGATAATTTTCGGCTCAGACAAGGGCCCGCTGTCCGTCGCACCTGCTTGGGCGTGGATTGCTTGGCTTGAAAACGAGAACAGAAACACTGCTGTGAGCAGAAAAGAGAAAAAACGTGGAAACATCAATCGCGAAACCCCTTGCGAACATAAGCTGGTGGTCAACATCATCAGGTATTTTAAAACACCTAAGTTCGTTTACCAATCAAATGTGGCTTCAAACGGCACCGCATTTGTTAAGTATGTGCCGTTGTAACAAAAGGGGCGCAGGCGCGCTTTAAGCCAATTTCTTCATGATGATGGAAGCGTTGGTGCCACCAAAACCAAATGAGTTTGACAAGGCTGCATCGATCTTGCGTTCTTTTGCCACCAAGGGTGCCAAATCGACGCCTTCGGTGCCTTCGTCAGGGTCGTTCAGGTTAAGGGTGGGCGGACACACACCATCACGCATAGACAAAGCACAGAATATGGCTTCAACAGCGCCAGCCGCACCCAGCAAATGACCAATGGCCGACTTGGTGGATGACATGGTGACGCCTGACATGGCGCTGCCAAACAGCTGCTTAACCGCACCAAGTTCAATCATGTCACCAAGTGGGGTAGATGTGCCGTGTGCGTTGATGTAGTCGATGTCTGATGGGTCCATGCCAGCACGTTTAAGCGCTGCTTGCATCGCACGGTACCCGCCGTTTCCATCTGGTGGTGGGGCGGTGATGTGGTGCGAGTCGCCGGATAATCCATACCCAACAATTTCACCATAAATTTTGGCGCCGCGCTTTTTCGCGTGCTCAAGCTCTTCCAGTACAAGTGCGCCAGCACCAGCACCCATAACAAAGCCGTCACGTCCTTTGTCCCAAGGGCGTGACGCGTCCTGTGGTGCATCATTGTAAGCGGTGGACAGGGCGCGTGCAGCGGCAAAGCCGGCCATGCCCAAACGTGTGATTGGGAACTCGGCACCACCGGCGATCATAACATCGGCATCATCAAGCGCGATCAATCGGGCGGCGTCACCAACGGCGTGTGTACCAGTCGCACAAGCCGTAACCACAGAATGGTTGGGGCCTTTTAGGTTGTGTTTTATGGATACTTGGCCCGAGATAAGATTAATTAGAGATGCAGGAATTAGGAACGGTGAAGCACGGCGCGGGCCTTTGCTCTCAACATGTACGGACCAATCGTAGACGGTTTGCACGCCACCGATTCCCGAACCCATCATGACACCTGTACGCCAAGCTTTTTCGTCTGTGTCGGCAACCCAACCAGCGTCTTCAAGCGCTTGGTCAGCCGCACCCAAACCATATACGATGAAGTTATCGTTTTTGCGTCTGTCTTTGGCCGGCATAACAAGGTCAGGGTCGAACAAGCCGTCTTCGGCACTGCCGAGTGCAACTGATCCCGCAATTTGCGCTGCCAGATCATCAGTTTCAAAGGTATCAATCTTTTTGATGCCGCTTTCGCCGTTCAAAAGCTTTTGCCAAACTTTTTCAACATTTGCACCAAGCGGGCTGACAATACCCAAACCTGTAATCACAACTCTACGCATCTACGTTCCCCAAACCTTGTTTTAGTTTTGTTGTCCAGAACCCTAGACCAAAACGACAAAAGGGGCAAAACCGTTTTGAAAACGCTTTCACCCCTAATTCATATATTTTTGGTTTTTTTTGATCCACAACGCATTGGTCAAGATCAAAAACCATCAAAGCAAATTAAGCAATCGCAGCTTCGATTAGGCCAATCGCGTCACCAACGGTAACGATTTTCTCAGCGTCATCATCAGGAATCTCAGCGCCGAACTCTTCTTCAAACGCCATAACAAGCTCAACCTGGTCAAGACTGTCAGCGCCTAGGTCGTCAATGAAGCTTGCTTCTGGAGCAACTTTTGACTCGTCAACACCAAGGTGATCGACAACAATTTTCTTCACACGATTTTCAACGTCACTCATAGTCTCTCATACTTTCCTATTTGCGCAGCTAACAAACGTAACCGCTTTTAGTTCCATTGAACATTTGGGGTTTAAGTCCGAATATTCAAGTTTCTACTACATTTTATCTTGGTAAAAGTTGCTGTTGATTACACGCCGCAATAAAGCAATTTTTCCAAGATACTCAAAATTTCTAAAAGACAGAGCCGAATCTCTTATCTTTATTTGTGTTTCGTTTGGTGTTTCTGCGCCCATTTGTCCAGCATAAATGCATCATTTAGGCTGCAAGTCTTACAGCATAGCCATGCCACCGTTGATGTGGATGGTCTCGCCAGTCATGTAAGCAGCTTCGTTTGACGCCAAAAAGACAACCGCTGCCGCGATTTCGTCTGGTTGACCCAAACGTCCTGCCGGAACTTTCTGCAACAGGTTTTTCTTTTGGTCATCGCTCAACGCATCGGTCATTGCCGTTTCAATGAAACCAGGTGCAATGTTGTTAACTGTCACACCGCGAGAAGCAATTTCAGCGGCGATTGATTTTGACATGCCAACCAAGCCCGCTTTTGAAGCGGCATAGTTTGCCTGACCCGGGTTACCAATGGCACCAACCACAGATGAAATGTTAACGATGCGACCGTTACGGCGCTTCATCATGCCTTTCATTGCAGCACGAATCAGACGGAAGCTGGCGGTCAGGTTCACTTCAATAACCTCCATCCAATCTTCGTTGCTCATACGCATGGAAAGACCGTCTCTGGTTAAGCCCGCGTTGTTGACCAGAATGTCGATTTTTCCGGCTTTCTCTTCGACCTGTTTAATAAGCTCCTGCGCAGCACCGTCTTGGTTGAAGTCTGCAGCAACAGCGATTGACCCGTCGATTTCAGCTGCCATTTGGTCAAGTACTTCTTGGCGACGACCAGTTAGCACAACCGTTGCACCTGCTGCATGGAGTGCGCGGGCGATTGACCCGCCAATGCCACCCGTGGCACCCGTTACCAAGGCTACTTTTCCGGTTAAATCAAACATCGTGAAAATCCTATTTGCCAAAATATTTCTAAAGTTTTTTCTTGTTTAGACAATTTTGATGTTTTGCGCATTTAAAAAGTTTGCTTGGCACTCTTGTTCTGGCTTGCGCAGGTAGAGACATAAGATTACAAATTTCAGCGTTCAGGTGCCCCTTTAGCGGGGGATAATCGGGAAGTCGGTTAAATTCCGGCGCGAGCCCGTCGCTGTAAGGGGTGGCCGAAAGGCGTTGAGTAGGCATAACCACTGGAGCAATCTGGGAAGGGCCATATCTCAGTAAATCCTAAGCCAGAAGACCGGCCTGACAAAAACAGCAACCCTCGTTTGGACGGCGAAGTTGCAATGTTCACACCCTAAGAGGAGGCCTTTGTGCCGACACCGTCCAATCCTGCCCAAAGCCATACCCCGAATCTGGCACGCGAATTTACACAAGCCGAAAAACAAGCGCTGTACGATGTCATTCTACACCGCCGTGATGTTCGCAACGAATTCTTGCCGAACCCTATTGACGAACATGTTCTACGGCGCATCTTAATGGCGGCTCATAAGGCACCTTCGGTCGGTCTGTCTCAACCCTGGCGTTTTATTCTTGTTCGTGACCCCAAAACTCGCGGTCGGGTCAAACAAGCATTTCAACGGGCGAACGAAGAGGCTGTAAAAATGTTCCCCGAAGCACAGCAGTCGGCATATGCGGCGCTGAAGCTGGAGGGCATAGAAAAAGCACCGCTTAACATTTGCGTGGTGTGTGATAGGTCCGACCTTTCTGAACCCATACTGGGGAACACGCACAATCCTGACATGGATTTATACTCCACTGTGTGTGCAGTTCAAAACCTGTGGTTGGCGGCGCGCGCAGAAGGTGTCGGCGTCGGGTGGGTCAGCATTTATCATGACGCGGATTTACGTGAAATTTTAAACTTGCCCGACAACGTTGTCATCGTCGCTTATCTGTGTGTGGGCTATGTCGAAAAACTGTTCGATGGCCCTGAACTGGCCGCACGCGGCTGGGCGAGCCCCGTTGAGTTGGATTCGGTCATAATGGAAGAAACTTGGAGCGATTTTTCGTAGCGGGGCGAGCTCGTATCGTTTCTTTGTTTGGTGCTCCAAGAGGTGTCACCTAATTATGTCTTTATTTTATTAGGGTTTGCCGAACGAAATAGGCAAGGCGTTTTATAATCAGTTACATTGTTCAAAATTCTGAACTAAAGTTTTTTCTTCATTTTTACTTTGTACGATTAGCGGACATTGAAATACCATGGAGGGGATAAGAAATTTCAGAAACGGAAAAATCAATTTTTTACGCAATCGGTGACATTCATGGTCGTGACGATCTTTTGCAAGAGTTACATGATTCTATTGTCGACTTTCACCAGCTTCAGTTTAACTCCACTGATGCAACAATCGTTTATTTAGGTGATTACATCGATGGGGGAATGCAAAGCATCCAAGTAATTGATCGTTTGATTTCAGGAGTTAAAGGTTTCAAAACTATTTGTTTGCTTGGAAACCATGAAGAAATGATGTTAAATTGCATCGATTCAAATGATCCAGTGGTATGGAAACTTTGGCTATCAAACGGAGGTCAAACCACGTTGGATAACCTGGGCATTACTTCCAGAGTTGATGAATTCGACTGTGAACGCCTTAGAACCACGTTGGGTGAAAAGCGAGTAACGTGGCTGCGTTCTCTACCATTGTTCAAAATCGCTAAACCATACCTATTCGTTCACGCTGGGATCAAGCCCGGAATTCCAATCCATGAGCAAGATAGACATGATTTGCTTTGGATTAGAGGAAGGTTCTTAGACAGCAATTTGGATCACGGTTTCCAAGTTGTTCATGGGCACACCCCGAGTGACGACCCAATCGTCAAATCAAATAGAATTTGTATTGATGTTGGAGCAACTTCGAACGGCGTGCTTATAGCAGCTGTTCTGGATTGTCATACAAAACCATTATTCTTGAGATCTATCGGCGAACCTATCAAAGTCTAAGTTCCGCTTTTGTCTATTAACGGAAATTGCATAATCATTTTTTATGATGAATACGCTCTGTTTTGTAAGCTAGCCAACCAGTTTTAGCGAACATACAAGCCGCCAAAAATAGTATTGCATATTTAGGCCATAGATAAGGGAAGTCGTCTTTCTGTATCCAAGCCAGTGGAGCTTCGCTAAGCTCACCAATGACCCAGATGCGGTTCTCTAAGGCAACAAACATAATAGGTTTAATGAAATTAGGTATCTTCTTTTGCGTAGTTGATTTGAGAAATCCCCGAAAAGATCCTATAAAAAATGATACAAATACAATGTATAAAAAGTTAATAGTTAGAAATGAATAGATGCTCCAATCTATGAATTGAAACAACTATAAGAGCTTTACGTGCATTCAGCGACAATCTTTCAAAAACAGTTAACCCT
>JBMYWL010000006.1:0-19290 GCA_049607365.1 Alphaproteobacteria bacterium
GCTTGTGCAGACAAGGCTACAGCAACAAGCAAGGTGTAGGCGTTGTGATAGTCCAGTTCCCCTTCAGGAACCGGATCTATTTCATGAAGTGTTCGAAAAAACTCAAACACTTGGGCTTTGTTCATGACACGCTGACGCGGCTTGGGTTGCCAATCGGCCTCTGCGTGCTCTGGAGATGAATTAGGCAAATTCAACAATCGCGTCGATTTCAACAGCAACGTCAAGTGGCAGAACTGGTGTCGCAACAGCAGAGCGTGCGTGCGGACCTTTTTCGCCAAATGCTTCAGCCATCAAATCGCTAGCGCCGTTGATAACCCCCGGTTGACCAGTGAAATCTGGTGTTGATGCAACGAACCCGCCCAATTTTACAATGCGTGTTACACGGTCCAAATCACCACCGCATGCTGCTTTTACTTGAGCAATAATGTTGATCGCACAAATCTGCGCAGCTTTGTATCCATCTTCAGCTGTCAAATCAGCACCAATTTTACCAGTGTATTTGAATTCACCGTTAATTGCAGGAAGCTGGCCAGATACATAAATCAAGTTTCCGCTTACGACATAAGGAACGTAGTTTGCAGCAGGTGCAGCAGCCGCTGGTAGGTCGTGACCCATTTCTTTCAATTTGGTTTCAACAGCACTCATAATGTTTATCCTAACTTTTTATTTGATTTCGTTACCCATGGCTTTAGGGGAAGACAATAAGCATTAAGCCGCTAATAGCGACCTTAATTTCGCCTTTAGGTTCTTTGAGCCCGTTTGGCCTGTAGTTTGTCCAAATATTCTGCCCAAGCAATTCCAATGCGAACACCAAGGTTATGAAAGCGATGAAACGGGTAAGACTTCGGTGAACTTATTGGAAGGTCCAACTCTGGGGCAGCCAAACCTTTATGCTTCGCAATTGCTGCTTTTGCCAAATTCATGCCGACAATTGAACCCATGCCAACACCACGTCCATTATAACCCATTCCAACCCACAGTCCATCATCAGGGTTTGCGATGAATGGTAAGTGGTCTCGGGTCATGGCAATCCGTCCACCCCAATGATAGTCCCACTTCACTTCTTTTAAGGCGGGAAACACATCTATTGTTCTTTGTTTTGCTGCATCAAAATCACTCAATGTGAAATTATCTCTGGCAGGACCGTGGTCGCCGGAACAAAGACGCCCATGACGATCGTACCGCATGTACAAAACCAAACGACGCTTATCAACAAATGAAACCTGATTTGGCAACACTTGCTCCCTTAACTCTTTTGACAAGGGCTCTGTCGCTGCAAGCACACTTCGGACAGGCACAATTTTTTGGAACAATCCGGGGATCAGCGGCCCAGTGTAGCCATTGGTACAATTCAACACCTGCCCAGCTGTAACTTCTGCGCCATTTTTAGTTGTCACCTGCCAAGAACCCGCAACCTTGGCTAAATCGATTGCAGGTGAATTACTAAAAATTTTGACACCAAGCTGTATGGCTGTCCGCGCCAACTCCAGTGTATAAGACAAGGGATGCAAAGACCCAGCGGTTGGGCAAAATATGCCACCGACATAAGCAGCAGACCCTGACAGTGACGCGAACTCATCTTTCTCGACAAGCTCCATCCCTCCACCGTAAGCAGCATATTGCTTTGCAAGGTCGCTCTGCTTGTGAAGATACGTTTTGTCGACAGCTGCTTGCAACCATCCATTTTGCACGGGGTCACAATCAAGGCCCAACTTACGAATTCGGTCGAAAACACGCGTTGGCGTTTCGCGCATCATATGAATGCTTCGCTCGGCTTGATGTTCGCCATAATGCACTTTGAGCTCATTTGGGCTCATGTTCATGCCCATGTTCACTTGCCCACCAGCGCGGCCCGAAGCGCCAAACCCCAGCTCCGCCCCTTCAAGCACAACGACAGACAAGCCGGCATTTGCCAAATCAATAGCGGCATTTAGGCCGGTGAACCCTGCCCCTATTATTACGACGTCACAGGTTCCATCTTTGTCTAGGACATTCGTTTCGGGCCTTTTAACCGCTGTCTTTTGCCACAACGAATCGCGATAACCATCAATCTCAAAATTTGACAAGTTGCCACCTGCTCCGTTTGGTTTGTTTCCGACATTAACCGCCGCAATTCATCATTTGCTTAACTTAAGGCAATTTTCAATCAAAAAAACTTATAAAAGGCTTGTCGAAATCCCCTGTTCGGGTGATACATGAGGCACTTTCAAGCAAAAGCGCGTAATTTACAAAGACCGTTTAGGTGATCGTGTTCAAACATGATCTGGTCTGATTAACGCCGTGTTTTGATGTTTGATATGAATTGTCGCTTCAACAATTTTTCAATTTTGACGAAGTTGATAAGCAAATAAAACTGAATTCTTAGGGAGAATACTAAAATGAAATTCACAACAAAAATCGCTACTGGTTTCCTAGCTGCTGCAGCTGGCGCAACAATGATGACATCAGCTTATGCTGCTGACTCAGTAAACGCTGCTTTCTTCTTAGAGTGGGCTACACCAAACCAGATCGCTAAAGTTGACAAAGCTTATGACGAAGCAATGGGTGTTGATGTAAACTGGGTTGATTTTTCAACTGGTGTTGCAATGACAGAAGCAATGCTTGCTGGCGATATCGACATTTCTTACTCACAAGGTCTTGCACCTTTCGTGACAGCTATTCAGCAGGGCGCTCCATTGAAGATGGTTTCTATCGCTGTTGTTTATGAAGCAAACGATTGTTTCGTTGCAAATGGATCAGGCATTGATTCATCAAACGCTTCAGAGCTAGAAGGCAAGACTGTTGCTGTTCCTTTGAACACAATGGCTGACTTCTCTTTCCGTAAGCAGATGGCCGCACTTGGTGTTGACACATCTACTATGGAAATCGTTGACCAAGCACCAGCAGACGGCGCAGTATCTTTGGCAGACGGTTCAGTTGCAATGGCATGTATCTTCGGCGGTGCATCTGCAAAAGCAGCTGGCGAAGTTGGCTCACCAATTATGAGCTCAGCTGAGAAAACTGCTGCAAACATCGGTTCATTCGACGTTGTTTCTGTAACTGAGAAATTTGCTACAGAAAACCCAGAACTTCTTCGCACTTTCCTAGCGGTTACTGAAGAAGCAAACGCTGCATTTACAGGTTCTGACGCACAAATCGCAAAGATTGCTGCTGACGCTGGTATGGACGTTGAGACAACTAAGAACCAAATGTCTGGTTTCATCTTCCCAACTGCTGATCAGCAGATGAGCGATTACTTCGGCGCTGACGGCATCGCCGCTTCAGCTGCTGCTTCTCTTGGTGTTGTATTCTCTGATGACTCAGACGGTACTTCAATCGCTAAGACTCTTGACGGTTCTTTCCTTAAGTAAGACCGCGTACGATCGACTAAAATTAAAGAACGGGGCCCCCAACAGGGCTCCGTTTTCATATCTACCCTTTGATCCAGGAAGCAATTGATGGCTGATCTCGTATCCAAAGATCTTTGCATGACCTTCACCAACCCGCAAACGGGTGCTGCTGTTGAAGCGTTGAAAGATGTTAATTTCACTTTGAAAAAAGGTGAACTCCTTTCAGTTTTGGGGCCGTCAGGCTGTGGTAAAACTACCCTTTTAAATATGGTTGCCGGCTTCTTGAATCCTACAAGTGGTTCAGCAATGCTTGGCGATCAGGAAATTGAAGGACCAGGCGTTGAACGCGGTATGGTCTTCCAACAAGGTGCCTTGTTCGAGTGGCTCCCTGTTTCGAAAAACGTAGATTTTGGTCTGCGCATGAAAAAAATGTCGAACGAAGAAAGCGAAAAACTTGTCGAAAAGTGGCTCGACATTGTTGGCCTTCAAGGTTTTGGCGATACACCAACTTATCAGTTGTCTGGTGGTATGCAGCAACGTGTTGCTTTGGCACGCTGTCTTGTGAATGACCCAGATGTCATTCTTATGGATGAGCCATTGGGCGCACTTGACGCACTAACACGTGAAAAAATGCAATCTTTGGTGCTGGAACTTTGGAAAGAGACCGGCAAAACCATCATGATTATCACTCACTCTGTTGAAGAAGCTCTTTTGTTGGGTGAGCGTTTATTTGTTATGGCTCCTCGTCCCGGCAGATTACACAAAGAATATCGCTTGCCATTCGCTGAAAGAGGATTGAAAGAATCCCTACGCGAAATCAAGCAAGATGCTCACTTTGGTGAAGTCCGTGAAGAAATTCTTACGATGATCTGGAACATGGAAGAGGAGATTATGGGTCGTGCTTAATTGGCTTTCAGAATACCGCGCTTCCATAGCAGCGGTTGTAATACTACTACTTCTTGCCAGTTTCGTTTTTTCAATTTTTATTGGCCGAAACGAAACAAAAGCCCGTGAAAAGGACGAGGTTTTTGGTGATCCAGTTAGAACTTTAGGTGGTTGGTACTGGTCACTATGTGGCATTTCAGCGCTACTGCTCGTTTGGTTCTACTTTTCTTGGGGTGTTGGACGCGCTTATTTCCCAAACGCTGCGAACGAACTTTGTCAGGTAGCAAAGGTACAGGAAGCACTGTCCCCTATTAATGCGACCTTGCCAGCAAGTTCTCGTTATTATAAATCCACAACGCTTGTGGGACGCAATGGCGACCAGCTGAACGAGTTGCAGTTGCTTATTCCGGCTTCTGCTTATACAGATGCAGAAACAGCTGAAATTAACAGTCTATTTGTTGAAGTTCGTAAGCTTCTCGCTATTAACTCTGACCCAAATAATCAAAGCGCGGAGTCACGAGACAAATTAAACACTGTTGCAGCTGAACTTGATGCATTGGGTGTTGAACTTCGTGCGGGCTATGATGGACTTGAGCCGACTGCTGAAGCAAAAGCGCAGCCAAGGTGGGGCGTAACTCACATTGAAATCCCTTTACTTCCACAAACTTCTCGTGGAGTTCTGTTTGATCAAGTCTCTGTTAAAGCTGCTTCAGTTTCAAAGACTTATCTGAAAATTCGTAATAACCCACCAGCTGCAACTGCTGTGATTGAAAATATCAGAGGGCGCATTGACGCTTTAAAGGCAGCAAACAAAGCCGGCAGTTTTGATGAAAAAACAGCAAAAGCGCGTAACGATTTCATGAAGTCGTTTGATCGTATTTTCAAACGTTTGGATGACGGCAACATATTCCCTGCTGCTGCATTGGACGGCATTACGACATCTATGGATAACCTGAATGATGCTGTAGGTGATGCCAAAGGAAGTTTAGGGATCGTTGATGCTCTATTCATTCCTGGTCAAGGCGTCGTTAAATCCAGAACACAGTGTACGGAGCAAGGCTCTGGGCGTTGGTTACCTAAACCCACCGATGTTGTCGCAACACTTGGAAAACTCGCCAACCCGAACGTTGATGAAGGTGGCGGCTTTAAAGGTACGACCTTGTTATGGTGGAAATGGTTACCTGTTGCTGATGTCGTTGGTTTCTTTACACCAGACTTCATTGCAGATCTATGGCCTGGTGAATATGCTCGCCACGCTGCGGACGGCACAGTAACGCCAAACACCAAAGACAAAGTCTTGGCATTCGCGCAGGGTAAAGTCAGCATGGGTCACATCCCGATGCTTGACGGACACATCTGGGACTCACTGTTCCGCGTACTTGTGGCGTTAGCACTTGGTGTGCTTTTGGGCGTTCCGTTGGGCATCTACATGGGTGTTTCACGTTTCTTCAAGTCATTCTTTGACCCACTGATTGAACTCTATCGTCCGGTCCCTCCTCTCGCGTGGGCGCCATTGATTTTGACAATCTTCGGTATTCAGGACGATGGTAAAATCTTCCTATTGTTCATGGTTGCGTTTGCCATCATGGTCATTTCAGCTAGAACCGGTTCTTCAGGAACCCAGCTTACAAAGATCCGTGCGTCTCACTCCCTTGGTGCTTCAACCAAGCAGATTGTTCGTCACGTTATCTTGCCGAACGCCATGCCGGAAATTCTAACCGGTATCCGTATCGCCATTGGCGTATGTTGGGGTACTTTGGTTGCGGCCGAAATGCTCGCTGGAACAACTGGTGTTGGTTTCATCGAGAACGTGGCACGTACGGTTTCTGACTATGAGCTGATCTGGGTAACCATTCTGATTATGGGTCTTCTAGGTCTAATGTTCGATCTGATGATGCGTTGGGCAATCGCTAAGATTATCCCATGGCGCGGAAAAGGTTAATTTCCCCGTTCATTGAACTCTAAATGAAAGCCCGTTGACGAAAGTTAGCGGGCTTTTTTTGTTTTCCAAATTTTGTTTCCTGTTCCTCTCGCCTTACTCCAACAATTCGCATGCGTTTTCCGTCTGGAGGTTTGATGAAGTCTAGGCTTGACGAGGTGACGTGCCGCAACCTAACCTATCGAGAAGTAACTTTAAGAACAGGCCTACATGCCCATACTTCAAGAAAACAAATTTAGCATAAACCCAACAATCTTATTTTGGATGCTTGTTTTCATGTCGGGCTTGGGGCCTTTCTCCTTACAAATCTTTCTGCCAGCGCTTCAAGACATAGCATCAGATTTTCGTGTTGAATTTGCCGAAGCACAATTTGCCTTGAGCCTATCTATGATTGCGATTGCCATCGGTATGCTTGTTACTGGGCCACTTGCAGATCATTATGGTCGACGCCCAATCGTGATTTTAGGCACGATACTGTTCCTAATCGGCAGCTTAATTTGTCTAATGTCGTGGGATTTAACAAGCCTAATTACGGGTCGTATTATTCAAGCGTTTGGTGGTGCTGCGGGCGTCGTAATCGCAAGAGCAGTGTTGAGAGATTTATACGCGGATTCACAAAACGCCCGTGCCATGTCATTTGTTGTGGTCGCCATGGTCGTAGGTCCCGGGCTAGCCCCCTTGGCTGGTGTTGCTTTAACTGAGTGGAACGGTTGGCGAACAGTTTTTGTACCACCCTTAGTCATTGGACTGTTAACCCTTTTGGCTGTGTATACGCGCTTACCTGAAACCAAGAACTCAACCAAAACCTCTGAAAGTTCTAAACTGGGCTTAGTTGCTTCATGGAAAGTGTTGTTTTCTTCCAGAACATTCAACTATTTGAATTTAGTTTCAGCCTGCTCAATTTCTGTTTTCTATTCCGTGGTGTCTGGTGCTTCATATGCTGTTCAAAACTTCATGAACGGAAAACCCGAAGACTACGGATTTCTGCTAATTGGCATGAGTGCCTCATTCATTTCTGGAAACCTAATTTCTGGAAACTTGGTGGTTAAATTTGGAACTGTTCGCTTAATGCGGTTCGGGTTAATTCTTGGGTTAGCTGTTACAATTTTCATCTTCGCCCTAACAGCTATGGATATAAATAACAAACTGCTACTCTTGCTTGGCTGTATGGTGTTTGCACTCTCAAACGGCTTTGTCGTTGCAAACACTCAATCGGCGGCAATTAACGATGTTCCATCCGTTGCTGGCAAAGCGTCAGGCTTGTTAGGCTTCAGCCAAATGATAATGTCTGCAGTTGTGGTACAACTTGTCGCCTATTTTCTGCACATTGGACCGATCGCAATTTCAATCTCGATGGTTATCAGCGCATCATTGGCTATGTTATTGTTTATACTTGCAAAAGTCCCGGACGACAAAACGGCTTAAGCTTCAAAATTGGGGGCGAACCTCAGTTTTTATCCCGCAAAATTCGGGCTTGGTTGCGCTTCCAGTCTTTTTCTTTGTCTGACTGGCGCTTGTCAGCCTTCTTTTTACCAACCGCAATTCCTAACTCAACTTTCAGTCGTCCATCTTCGTTAAAATACATGGATAAAGGAACCAGTGTTGAGCCTTTCCTTTGAATTTCGTCTTTCAATTTCTTGATTTCGCGACGATGCGCCAACAGTTTCCGTGGGCGTCTGGCCTCATGGTTAAACTGGTTCGCAGCTGTGTAAGGTGGAATGTAAACATTCGCTAAAAAAAGCTCGCCATCTTTCTCACCTGCATAGGATTCGTTGATGGAAGCACGCCCGTTCCGGATTGATTTAACTTCACTCCCAAGCAACACAATCCCCGTTTCCAGCGTATTCTCGATCGTATAGTCAAATCGAGCACGACGGTTCTGGGCAACAATAGTCTTGTCTATGGGTGGTTTCGGTGCCATTGGATTTGTTTAATCTTAATCGTTCGTCAAACCGGCATGAACCAAAGCGGCATCAACGTTTGCACGTGCTGCTGCACTCGCTGGCACCATAGGCAGACGTAATTCTTCAGAAATTCGACCCATTTTCGCCAATGCATATTTTGCTGGTGCGGGGTTCGTGTCAGTGAACAATGCTAAATGAAGCGGCATCAAGCGATCATTAATTTCTTGCGCTTTCTTTACGTCCCCAGCTCTCCATGCCGCATGAAACTCAGCGCACAAACGCGGTGCAACATTTGCAGTAACTGAGATGCATCCGTGTCCACCCATAACCATGAAAGGCAATACGGCCGCGTCTTCGCCGGTTAACTGTGCGAAGGAGTCACCGCAAGTCTTTTTCGTATGGTAAGGGCGTAAGCTTTCGCCTGTCGCATCTTTAACACCCGAAATTCGGGGTAACTCAGCCAACCGTCCCATTGTCTCTGGAGTCATGTCTATAACCGAACGACCTGGGATGTTGTAAATAATCACGGGAATATTAATCGCGTCATGAATCGCTTTATAGTGCTGGTAAAGCCCTTCTTGGTTTGGCTTGTTGTAATAAGGTGTCACAACCAATACCGCGTCGGCACCTGCCGTCTCACCGTGTTGGGCAAGATCGATCGCTTCGGCTGTCGAGTTGGAACCCGCGCCCGCGATAATTTTGCACTTACCAGCGGCGGCTTCAATACATACGTCAACAACACGATGATGCTCTTCATGTGACAAAGTTGGCGACTCACCGGTCGTCCCAACAGGAACGATGCCTGTGGTGCCTTCGGCAATGTGCCACTCCACCAAACCACGCAGGGCTGCCTCATCTACTTTACCATTTTTAAAAGGCGTAACGATTGCAACGATAGAGCTGTGTAAAGTGTGGTTCATTGTATTTTGTACCTGTGTTCAAAATTCAAAGGCTCTCGCCTCGATACTTGAATAAATAATAAGCTCACCTGTTTAAATGGGCAAGTTAAGACAACGCAACGCTGTAGGAGTCAGGGCTGAAATGACAGATATAAACCAAATTAAACGAGCAGCTGAAAAAATAGTGGGTCATGTGACACACACACAATTGATTTCAAACTCTGTATTGGACCAAAGAACGGGCGCAAAGGTTTTTTTGAAGCCCGAATGCCTACAAAAAACAGGTTCGTTCAAATATCGCGGTGCGACAAACAGAATCCTAAATCTGACTGAAGCTGAAAAAAAACGCGGTGTTGTAGCCGTTTCATCGGGTAACCATGGCCAAGCAATCGCTGCTGTTGCCAAGCAAAATGGCGTTCGTGCAACAATTTTAATGCCTGCTGATGCACCACAAATCAAAGTTACAGCAACCAAGAGATGGGGAGCAGAAATTGTTACTTTTGATCGCTACAAAGAAGATCGTTTTGCCGTTTTCGCCGAACTAATCGCTAAAACTGGTGCGGTTGCAATTCCCCCCTACGATGACCCTTACGTTATCGCCGGGCAAGGAACCGCTGGTTTGGAATCTGCATCCGATTTGGTAGAAATGGGTATCAAACCCGACCTGGCATTGGTTTGCTGTGGCGGTGGTGGATTGACCGCAGGTTTCTCTCTAGCGATGAAAGATGCATTTCCAGACGCTAGTGTTTATGCGTGTGAACCAGAAAATTATGATGACACCAAACTATCTCTTGAAGCTGGAACTCAAATAGGTATCGACACTTCTGTTCCATCCATTTGTGACGCAATAATTACGCCGAAACCTGGCGAACTTACCTTCCCCATAAACAAGCAAACCCTTTCAGGTGCTTTGGTTTGCAGCGATGATGAAGCATTGGAAGCCGTCGCTTTTGCATTCGAACACTTGAAACTTGTCGTAGAGCCTGGCGGAGCAATCGCACTCGCGGCACTTCTTAGTGGTAAAATCGACGCCAAAGGAAAGACCGTTGTGTTAACCTTATCAGGTGGCAACATTGATCCACAAATGATGCAACGTGCATTAAACAAACTGGATTAATCCAATTACCACATCTTTTGATACAATAGTTTTAGGCGCCGGTGCTGCTGGCTTATTTTGCGCAGGCTTGATTGGGCAGTCAGGTAAGCGTGTACTAGTGTTGGATCACGCAAAAAAACCAGCCGAAAAAGTGCGGATTTCTGGCGGTGGAAGATGTAACTTCACAAACATCCACTCCAACCCAACAAATTTCTTGTCCAACAACCCCTCTTTTGCCGTGTCAGCGCTAAAGCGCTTCACACCACAAGATTTCGTCAAACTGGTTGAAACCTACAAAATTCCATATCATGAAAAAACACTTGGCCAACAGTTTTGTGACACGTCATCAAAAAGCATAATCTCTATGCTATTGTCCGAGTGTGATAAAGGTCAAGTTGAAATTCGACTTCAATCATCGGTCAAAAAAGTTGAAAAATGCGGCTCTACTTTCAAAGTCATTACCTCAACAGGCTCTTATATTTGTATCAAGGTGGTTGTCGCCACAGGTGGTAAGTCCATCCCAAAAATGGGTGCAACGGGCATAGGGTATGAGATTGCAACTGAATTTGATATCCCCCTAACTCCGACACGTGCAGGCTTGGTCCCTTTTGTGTTCAATGAGAAAGACAAGACATTTGCCCAAGAACTTTCGGGCCTGTCCGTAGATGCAGTTGTCACAGCAAACAAAACCAGTTTCAAGGAAGGTTTCTTGTTTACACATCGTGGTGCAAGTGGACCATCAGTTTTGCAGGCATCTTCTTATTGGCACGAGGGTGATCCGGTTGAGCTAGATCTACTACCCGACCATGATTTGGAGGCCCTGTTTAAAGATGCTCGCAACAACAAAGGCAACCAAACTTCGGCAAATTTTCTGGCGAATTTTGTTCCCAAGCGCTTGGCAATTAGTGTTTGTGAGGCACTACAGGCAAACCGGAAACTTGCCGAAATAAGCAAGAAGAACCAAACCAAAATTATTCAACACATAAAAGCTTGGAAGCTTTTCCCGCAAAGTACCGAAGGCTATCGAACAGCCGAAGTCACACTGGGCGGCGTTGACACCAAGGCTTTATCGTCAAAAACTATGGAGAGTAGTCAAGTTCAAGGCCTGTATTTCATCGGTGAAGTTGTTGATGTAACGGGACATTTGGGCGGACACAATTTTCAATGGGCATGGGCTTCTGCTTTTGCGGCTGCACAACACATAAATTCATGACCGATTCAAACCGGTATGCAGCAGCGTAGATTGCAACAAACTCAGATTTTCTGCCTATTTATTGTGCAATAATTGTTGAGTTCAGCTCTTTTAATGCTCCTATCTCGCAAATTACACCGTTTGGCTTCAGCCTAACGTTTCGCGACCAATACATTGATTGTATCACTGCATTATAAATTCTGTGAAACAATCTAACTGAAGGAAAACCAATGAAGAAAATTATCGCGGTAATAAAACCCTTCAAATTGGACGAAGTAAAAGAAGTTCTACAAGAAATTGGTATCGCAGGAATTACGGTCACCGACGCTAAGGGTTTTGGTCGGCAAAAAGGCCACACCGAATTGTATCGTGGTGCTGAATACGTGGTCGACTTTCTGCCTAAAGTAAGGCTTGAGGTGGTCATCGAAGACTCTCTGCTTGACGCTGCTCTAGAAGCAATTCAAAACGCAGCACGTACTGGAAAAATTGGCGATGGAAAAATTTTCGTGTCGACGATTGATGAGGTCATTCGCATTCGAACAGGCGAACGTGGCAGCGACGCAATCTAAAATTTAACGAACAGTAACTAACTCTAAATTTGAAGTGAGATAAGTATGTCTGGATACAATGAATTCAAAACTATGGTTGATGAAAACGATGTAAGATTCGTTGACCTACGATTTACCGATCCACGTGGTCGTTTCCATCATTTGTCTATGTGCGTTGAAGCCATGGACCAAGACACTTGTGAAGGTGGCGTTCCGTTCGACGGTTCATCTATAAATGGCTGGAAGCCAATCAATGAGTCAGACATGCTTTTGAAGCCTGACATGAGCACAGCGGTAATGGATCCGTTTGCAGCGCAGCCTCAGATCATTTTGTTCTGTAACATCGTCGACCCAATCACATTAGAGCTATATGATCGTGACCCACGTTCTGTGGCTATTCGCGCCGAAGAATATGTTAAAACTTCTGGTGTTGGTGACACCGTTTTCTTTGGTCCTGAAGCTGAATTCTTCATGTTTGATGACGTCAAAATTCAGAACGACATGAACAAAGTCATGTACGAAGTTTCATCTGAAGAAGGACCATATTTGGGTGGTGCTACGATCGAAGGTGGCAACATGGCTCACCGCCCTTCGATCAAAGGCGGATACTTCCCAGTTGCACCAGTTGATAAGGGTTCAGACATCCGCGCAGAGATGGTTGCTGTTTGTCAGGAAATGGGCTTGCCAATGGACAAGCACCACCACGAGGTTGCTCCATCTCAGCACGAGCTGGGTATGGAATTTGGTACAATGGTTGAATCTGCGGACCGTCTACAGCTTCAGAAATACGTCATTCAAAACGTTGCAGCTGCTTATGGCAAAACCTGTACATTCATGCCTAAGCCTGTTTATGGTGACAATGGTTCGGGTATGCACTGTAACCAGTCAATTTGGAAAGACGGCAAGCCAACTTTCGCTGGCGACGGCTACGCGGGTTTGTCAGACAACGCGCTTTATTACATTGGTGGTATCATCAAGCACGCAAAAGCAATCAACGCGTTCTCAAACCCATCAACAAACTCTTACAAGCGTTTGATTCCCGGTTTTGAAGCACCAGTTCTGTTGGCATATTCATCACGTAACCGTTCGGCTTCTTGTCGCATTCCTTTCGGCTTCTCGCCAAAATCACGTCGCGTAGAGATCCGCTTCCCAGACCCAACCGCCAACCCGTACTTGTGTTTCTCTGCGATGCTAATGGCTGGCCTTGATGGTATTGCTAACAAAATCCACCCTGGTGATGCGATGGACAAAGACCTTTACGATCTTCCAGCAGAAGAACTAAAAGGCATTCCAACAGTTGCTGGTTCACTTCGCGAAGCGTTGGAAGCGCTAGAAGCGGACCATGAATTCCTATTGAAAGGTGATGTATTCACCAAGAGCCAACTTGAAGGCTACATGGCGCTTAAGTGGGAAGAATGTCACAATTTTGAACACCGTCCTCACCCGATCGAGTTTGAAATGTACTACAGCTGCTAATTTTGCTTTCTGTTTAAGTAGATCCCCGATGAACACAAGTTTGTCGGGGATTTTTTTTGCTTAACCCACAAACTTGTGCCGAGGACAAATCAGCAAATTGATCGCCAATCCAAATTCTTAAAATAAGAATCTACAAAATGAAATGCAATTTTTTGAAGCATTAAATTCAGTGATGAACCCCTGTTAACCCACATTTCAAATTGATGAAGAAATCTTAAATAACTCAAAGCCTATTTTTCTTCACATCTCGGCAATTGCGAAGGTATTCAGACCAAATTGACGTCTGTTAAGGCAAGTGACCTCCATTTCTAACTTGCACAGAAATCTTAATGCCACACTTATTAGACAGCATAATTCTGGGGTTACATCGTTCAATCTGAATTTATCTGGCGCTCAGTTTTCTTACAAAACACAAGATGTACAACCATGTTGAAAGCAACGACAACCCTTGGGGTATACCCCTTTTATTCCCGACATCATCAGGTAGGCTTCCCAGGCTTTAATCTTATGGAAAGCGTCAGCTCATAGCTTTCAATTACACTTTACCATTTGATAATTCGGCTTTAAAAACCAAAACTCACAATGATCTCAGGCGAAAATACAGTCATATTCAGCAGCCAATAAACCCAACTCCCGAATTTAAGATCCCTAATTTCAAAGTGTTTCTTTAGCCATAGAGGGTCTATTTTTTGCACCTTTAAGTTAAATTATCGCATTTATATGCGTCAATTCAACCCAAGGAAGCAGAAAATGTTCAAAAACTATATCTTAGCATTCGGTTTACTCGTTAGCCTTGCCTCTCAAGCAGTGGCAAATTCGAATGCATCTGATTGCAAAAACAATCTAACTCTTTGCTTGAAGCTGAAAATAAACAGCCAACCACAGTTCCCGTTGCCACGTCCTTCAAAAGAAGCCAATAGAATTGGTCAAGGAGCTGTTGAAGGGCCGACATCGTGTCACATCTCTGAAGTATACAACGATTTACTTTCGACTTGTAGCTGTGACAAGATTCAAGGTTGGTTTAGAAGTCCGCAAACAGGAAAGTGTATCTTGAAAAGCAGCAAATTTCGAAACAAGTGTTTACTTGGGTTTCAATTTAACCAAGGCGTTTGCTCACCAAACCCAATGACACGTATCTCTGCATATTGCCAACGTAGGGGTGGCGTCTGGCTCGACAACTCTTGCCAAATTGGCGCTCGGTTGGTTCGCCAACAAATTGAAATGCCAGAACCGATCAAACAGCTTCCAAATATTCTTGTACACCTCGCGCTGCGGTAACAGCCGTTGAAAAACAACCTTGCAGTAAATACCCGCCAGTGGGCGCCTCCCAATCCAGCATTTCGCCACAGCAAAACACGCCAGGATGCGCCTTCAACATTAAAGCCGTATTTAAACTGGAGATTTCAAGTCCGCCTGAAGTAGAAATTGCTTTCTCCAACCCTTGATAAGCCTTGGTCTTTAGTGGGATGTTTTTTAAGAAAGCTGCCAATTCTGCGTTCGAAGCCCACACAACCCCTGTGGCTCGTCTAACTTCTTCAACCAAACCCGCCTGCACGCCCTTCAGATTGAGGGATTTACGCAGTTTATTCACCGTGCTGAGTTTTCTAGGTTGTTTTTCAAGCCTTTGCTCAAGCTCAGAAGCAATTGAGTTTGGAAATAAATCTAAACTAAAATCGGCAGCACCAAATCCGTCAATTTGATCACGCAAAGCCTTAGAAAAAGCATAAACGATTCCGCCTTCAATGCCTGATTTCGTGATTATGAATTCACCAACCTTACTCTTACCCCCTGCTGTCAATCTAATGTTCTTTACGGCTGACCCCGCGTATTTGTCTTGAAAAACGCTGCTCCATGGTAGACAAAAACCCATATTGCTAGGTTTAAAAGGCTTAAGTGACGCCGTTTCAGGATTTAGATACTGAACCCAGTGCCCATTCGCCCCAAGCTTCGGCCAGCTAGCACCACCGGCCGCCAATATGACCGCGTCGGCACGTCGAGATACGTCGCCGTTTGGTGACTTAAAAACCAGTTCTTCTTCATCGCCCCACCCGATCCACTTGTGGTTCAAATGTAATTTCACACCCAAATCCTCGAGATGTCTAAGCCACGCTCGCAATAAAGGGGAAGCTTTCATAGCTTTAGGAAAAACACGCCCGCTTGACCCAATGAATGTGTCCGCTCCTAAATTGTCTGCCCACGCTCTCAATTCATCTGCGCTAAAGTTTGACAGATGCCTTGCAAACCACTCCTTAGAATTTTCATAAGCGTCTAAGAAAACACTCACATCTTGGCTATGTGTCAGATTCAATCCACCACGTCCGGCCATCAAGAATTTTCTTCCAGCCGTTGGCATTTGCTCAAAAATCTCGACCGAAAACCCACGTTTAGCCAGCTTTTCCGCCGCCATTAAGCCTGATGGACCTGCGCCCACAATTAAAATTTGCTTTGTTTTCATACGAAAGCGCTATTGACTCTTTGGTGAAAGGCAAAGGATAAATGTTTCATGACAGATAAACAGAGCGCATACCATGATATTGGTGGGTTAGATCTTGGGCCCATTCCGTTGGATGTTGGTGAATATCAACTTTGGGAAAAACGCGTTGATGCCACGCTTCGTCTTCTCGCATCAAAGGCCAAACTAATCAAGGTAGATGAATTACGTCGTGGCATCGAAACGCTTGGGCAGGATGTCTATGATCAAGAGCCCTACTACGGAAAATGGGCTCAATCCATATGCAAAATAATGATCGAAAAAGGTGTCGTCTCACCAAGTGAGTTAGATGAGCGAATGCAACGCATTCGACAAGATCGAGGGCTTTCATCATAACCCAAAACATCATGAATGATCAAAAATTTCACATTGGTGAACACGTCTTGGTTCGGGATCTGGAATTTGAGACGGGACTTACAGGTCATATGCGTGCACCTGCATATTGTCGCGGAAAAATTGGAATTATCGAAAGATGCTGTGGCAAATTCGGAAACCCAGAAGATTTGGCCTATGGTGGTAGTGGCGAGCCGGCCCAACCACTCTACAGGGTTCGTTTTTCTCAAAAGAGTATTTGGCAAAACTACACTGGGCCAAGCACTGACACTATTGAAATTGAAATTTATCAGCATTGGTTGAAGCCTTATGCCGCATGACCATCATAGTGAACACGATCACAGCCCGATTGAAAACATTGACACCTCGAATTCGGCAACTGCAATTATGGCGGATGCCCTGCGAGAACTGCTGATAGAAAAAGGTTATTTCACCCACGACGATGTAAATGAAACAATTCTAGACGCTGAAAAACGAGGTCTTCATTTAGGGGCAAAACTTGTTGCAAAAGCTTGGATAGACTCAGAATTCAAAGACTTGTTGCTGAAAGACGGCCCTGCTGCATGCGCCGCATTAGGTATCGACATTAAAGGCAGTCAGTTATTAGTCGTTGAAAATACGCCAAAAGTGCACAACTTGATCGTATGTACCTTGTGCTCATGTTACCCCGTTATGTTACTTGGCCCCTCACCTGAGTGGTACAAATCAAAAGCTTATCGCGCACGCTCAGTTTGGGACCCCAGAGGGGTATTGGCGGAGTTTGGAACTAACATTGGATTAGACCGAGAAGTTCGCGTCCATGATAGTACCGCAGACATGCGGTATATGGTCTTACCCATGCGACCTGCGTCTCTCGATATTCAGAACGAAGAGCAGCTAACACAAATCATAACCCTTGAAAGCTTGATAGGGACGCGTGAAATCTTGTATTAACAACCTAACGATTTCGAATTACATATTAACTCAAGGACTGAAACCATGGCTGGACCATTTGAACTTCCCGCACTACCATACGCTGACGATGCTCTTTCACCCGTTATTTCTGCGCAAACTGTTGGCCTTCACCACGGTAAACATCACGCAACATACTTCAACAACCTAAACAATCTTGCAGCAGGAACAGAGCTTGAAGGCATGAGCCTTGAGCAAGTTGTTGTGAAATCTGCAGGCGACGACAGCATGAAAGGTGTTTTCAACAACGCCGGTCAAGCTTGGAACCACATCATTTATTGGGAACAGTTTGGCCTAAACGGCTCACGTGCTCCTGAAGGTGATTTGAAAGCGCAAATTGAAGCAGGTTGGGAATCATTTGACGGTTTTAAAGATGCATTCACAAAAGCAGCTGCTGGCGTATTTGGTGCTGGTTGGTGTTGGTTGGTTGCGGACCAAGGCAAATTGAGCATCATGGGGACGTCGAACGCAGACAACCCATTGGCACACGGTAAGCAAGCATTGCTAGGCATCGACGTTTGGGAGCACGCGTATTACCTGGATTATCAGAATCGTCGTCCTGACCACGTGAAAGCTCTATTAGATCAAGCGATCAACTGGTCTTACGTTGCAGAGCGCTTATCCGCCGCATAGTCGCCTAATATACAGTTTTTTGACGGGGCCTCTCATGAGCGCCCCGTTTTTTTTGAAGCTGAGCCACTATTTCTGCTTTGAGTTCACATCCACGCTACTAAACCTTGATTATCAGGCCCGTTTCGGGCCATAAACGATTTCAGTCGAAGTTTGAATGAGTAATTTCCATGCGTAAGATTTTCCTAATCTGTTTAACGGCCCTTATGTTTTCCTTTACGTCAGCACCTGCGTCTGCCGGAAACTGGAATATTAAAAAATTCTTCAATCAAAGCTCGACAACCAAAGCTTCAGCAAGAAAAAGCTCTTCTAAATTAATCAACACGAGTGCTCGTGTTCACATTAAAGTAGACCTCTCTGATCAACGTATGCGGGTTTACGAAAAAGGCAGATTAAAGCGGACTTGGAAAATTTCTGGTGGAACCAGTAAATACCCGACGCCTAAAGGTAAGTTTTCGCCGACACGTATGTACTGGATGTTCTATGCGACAAACTGGAACAGGACAGAAATGCCTCACTCTATCTTTTTCAAAGGCGCTTATGCCATTCACGGTACCAACGCTCAAAGTAAATTGGGAAGCCCTGCTTCTCATGGCTGCGTCAGACTTTCAAAGTCAAACGCCTTCACCTTGTACCAACTTGTGAAGAAGCATGGCCGCGAACACACGAAAATAGATATTCAATCCTAAAACCTACTCGAACTTTAGGCTTTTTCCCTGCTCACCTGCCAAATCTTGAATGAATTGCCAAGCCACACGGCCTGAGCGTGATCCTCGGGTGGTGGACCACTGCTTGGCCCTAAATTCTAAATCTTCTGCTTTGTCCAAGCCGAAGTAGTCGCAATAAGCATGAACCATTTTTAGGTAGGTGTTTTGGTCACAACGATGAAACCCCAACCATAACCCAAAACGATCCGATAAAGATAATTTTTCTTCGATCGCCTCACCGGGGTGAACTCCTGTGGCTTGCTCGTTCTCAATCATGTCTCTCGGCATTAAATGCCGACGATTGGACGTTGCGTAGAATAATATGTTCTCAGGACGCCCCAATACGCCGCCGTCCAAAATTGCTTTAAGTGATTTGTAGGTTGCGTCATCCTGATCGAACGACAAGTCATCGCAATACAACAAGACACGCTCCTTCTGATCTCGAAGTGCTTCCAATAATCTGTCAACAGATGCGATGTCATCACGCTGTATTTCTACCAGTATGAGTTTGCTGTCCATTTTGCCAGGCAAATTTGTCACATGATTATGGATGGCCTTAACAATAGAGGACTTTCCTGTACCGCGCGCACCCCACAACAAGGCGTTGTTTGCAGGCAACCCTTTGGCAAATCGAATAGTGTTTTCCAACAGGGTCTCGCGTACTTGCTCAATGCCATGAAGCAAATTCAGCGGAATTCGCTGAACTTTGGGAACTGGCCGCAGTCGAGAATTCTCTGGCTGCCACAAGAAAGCGGTGTACTCACCAAAATCACATTGAACGTCGTCACGGTCAGCACGTGACATGTGGGATTGAAGTTTTTCCAGCGATGAAGCGATTTTCTCCAAAGCCGCATTTGTATCAATTTTTTCTGGTGTATCACTCATGAAAACGGTCCTATCTCATCTATGC
>JBMYWL010000007.1:0-1627 GCA_049607365.1 Alphaproteobacteria bacterium
TGGCCACTTGATGTCTGATAGGTTTTCCAAAGGTCGCATCCTGTCGATTGGGTTTGGTTTACGCACTTGGTATAAGGCTGGTTTCCTTATATTCGACTGATCTATGGACACCCCTGCTATGGGGGAACCCCACTCAGGCTTGCCATTGGGGTCGTTATCAGACCAGATCACAAAATCTTCATATCCTAAGTATGCTACAGAGAAGGCGACCTAAGGCTTGGTGACAAGCTAGTTGCTTAGGTTCAGATACACTGCTTCAGGCAAAATTTGCCTGAAATGTAGCTTATAAGGAGCAAAAAGATGGATAGAATGGATCAGGTGAACGACATACAGGAAGTGATCGAAAATGATCGCGCACACGTATGGCACCACTTAGCCCAACACAAGAAGTTTGAAACTGTAGACCCACTGATTATTGTCGAAGGTAAAGGCATGGAAGTGTGGAACGCAGCGGGCAAACGCCATCTTGACGCTGTTTCAGGCGGTGTTTGGACCGTTAACGTTGGCTATGGCCGCGAGCGTATTGCCAACGCAGTTCGTGACCAGCTGGTTAAGTTGAATTATTTCGCAAACTCGGCCGGATCAATTCCAGGCGCAAACTTCGCGAAAATGCTGGTCGACAAAATGCCGGGCATGAGCCGAGTTTACTATTCGAACTCTGGTTCGGAAGCGAACGAAAAAGTTTACAAGATGGTTCGCCAGATTAGCCACAACAAATACGGTGGCAAAAAATCTAAGATTCTTTACCGCGACCGTGACTACCACGGAACAACAATCACAACACTCGCTTCTGGTGGTCAAGCAGGACGTAAAAACCACTACGGTCCTTTCACACCTGGTTTTGTTGAGGTTCCACATTGCCTTGAGTATCGTAGCCAGTTTGGTGATGTCGAAGATTACGGCGTTCGCGCAGCGAACTTGATTGAAGACGTAATTTTGCGCGAAGGTGCTGACACAATTGGTGCTTTGGTTCTTGAGCCAATCACAGCTGGCGGCGGCGTTATCGTACCACCAAAAGGCTACTGGGAACGTGTTCAGGAAATTTGTAAAAAATACGAAATTCTGTTGCACATTGACGAAGTGGTGTGTGGTGTTGGTCGTACCGGCACTTGGTTCGGTTACCAGCACTATGGCGTTGAGCCAGACTTCGTAACCATGGCCAAAGGTGTTGCCTCTGGTTACGCGGCAATTTCGTGTACAGTGACAACTGAAAAAGTTTTTGAAATGTTCAAAGACTCGCCAGATGACAACATGTCCCACTTCCGTGACATTTCGACATTTGGTGGTTGTACCGCTGGTCCAGCCGCTGCGATTGAGAACATGAACATTATTGAGGAAGAAAACTTGCTCGATAACGTTACCAACATGGGTGAGTATTTGATTGAAAAGCTGGAAGAGCTTCAGTCACGTCACAAAGTCATCGGCGAAGTACGCGGTAAGGGCTTGTTCTGCGGCGCAGAGCTTGTTGCGGATCGTGACACACGTGAGCCAGCAGACGAGAAACTTGTTGCTGCTGTTGTTGCCCACTGCATGGGTCAGGGTTTGATTATCGGCGCAACAAACACCAGCTTGCCAGGTTTCAACAACACACTTTGCCTAAGCCCAGCTTTGATTTCCACCAAAGACA